>NZ_JAQMUA010000374.1:0-3907 GCF_028330895.1 Kamptonema animale CS-326
GAACTTTGTAGTCTTTGTCAACTCTAGAAAAAGTGCGGAGGCTAGTGCTAATACCTTGGATGCGATCGCAGCCCAATTGCATCGAGTCAATCATTTTAGGCAAGTCTTCGATGATGTAATCTAAATCGATATCTTCGGCATGGTCGGTAATCTCTGTTTCTGGTGCGCGATCGCGATAGAGATTGAGATGCGCTACTAAGTCTTGAACTGTGGATTTAGCTTCATTCAAATTGCCGGAAATAAAGCCGACGGGGTTATTAATTTCATGAGCAACGCCAGCAACTAAATTTCCCAAAGCTGACATCTTTTCGCTTTGAATCATTTGCAATTGGGTTTGCTGTAAGTTTTGTAAAGCTTGTTCTAATTCCTGAGATTTTTGGATGATGGCGGCTTCCGCTTGTTTGCGATCGCGGATGTCGCGCATAATCGCAGCAAAATAGATCGGTTGAGCCGTCTGTGGGTCATTAATGGTGAAAATGTTGTAATTAACAGGAATCTGTTCCTTAGTGACAAAGTGCTGCAAGAGCAGATCTGTTTGAGCAAAACCCTGTTGCATTGCCTGTGGCAAAATCGTTCGTTGAATTTCAGTAAGAGTTTCTAAACTGTGGAATTGGCTGATATGTAGACTCAAAATATCCACTGCGCTATCAATTCCAACTAATCGGCATCCAGCGGGATTTACATACAAAGCTTGCCCATCAATGGCGGCGATGCCAATAAAATCGGTGCTATTTTCCACTACAGCAGCAAGTTTTTGTAGTTCTAGTTCTACTCGCTTGCGATCGCTAATATCTCGCATCACAACTACAGCACCGACTTTGTTACCCCAAGAATCGAAGATTGCTTGTCCGCTGGCTAATAAACTTCTCCGAGAACCCTGACTCGGTGCAATTACCATTTCGGCATTTTCGACGATTTCCCCTTGCAAGGCACGAAATAGAGGAATTTCTGTTGTTGCTAAAGGTGTTTGACCATCAGAGTGATAGAGTGAGAAATATTCGCCCCATTGTTCTGATGGTAATGATTCTACCGGTAAGCCATGAAATTCCTGTGTTGCTTTGTTAAAAAGAGTCAAATTACCACTAGCATCGCAGACAACAATGCCATCGGTAATATTGTGAATGATGGCATTCAAAAACTCTCGTTCTTTAGCTAGAGATGCTTCAGTTTGTTTTAATTGTTCTAGTGAGGCTTGTAAGGATTTGGATTTTTCCTGTTCTCGCTCATACAGTCGAGCATTTTCTAGGGAAATAGCAGCTTGAGTACAGAGTAAATTCAGGAGTTCGACGCGATCGCTTGTAAACGCCCCCGTCGCTAAATTATTCTCTAGATATAAAATGCCCATCAACTTACCTTGATGCAAAATCGGGCTACACAAGATACTTTTGGGCTGCTGACGGATGATATAGGGGTCATTGGCTAAGGTGCGATCGGCACTGGCATCAACTATTACAGTAGTTTGCTTGTCATGCAAGACTTTGTAAATTAGTCTGTGGGGAATGTCCTCGCTATCTTCAATGGGAATACGCTGCAAGACAATTGGCTTTGAACCTGTGGTAATTGACCCTTTGATTAACAGGTGCGAGTCTCGCAAGAGCATGAACACGCATTTATCAGCCCCCGCATTTTCGATGACGATCTTCAGCAACGATGAAAGTAGATTTTCCAGTTCGATTTCACCGGAAATAGTATGAGAAGCTTTGAGAATAGTAGCTAAATCTAAAGCCAGAGAAACATTACTACTGGATATGGCCGAACTACTGGAGGTGACACTACCCAATGTGAACAGAGTTTCGTGAGTGGAGAGAGGAGAACGGGTTTGCTCTAATATAGGTGTAAGTAGTTGCGGATAGCGAGCTTCTAGGTCAGCGACTTTGGCTTTTGCACCCCAACGAGCATAGGCATAGTAGGCTTCAATCATGTAGTCCCCAGCAATGCGCTGTCTGCCCCAATCTAGGTAGAATTTTGCTGCCAGTTCGTTAGCAAGTGCTTCTTCTTGGGTATATTCGTTGGCTTTGGCTAGAGTTATCGCCTTGTCGTAAAACTCAATTGCTTCGGCTTTTTGTCCTAACACTCGACTCTTTTCTGCCGCTACCAAATCAACCTTATGTTGATAATTCATGGGTGCATGATCCGCCCATTGCTGTAACTTGGTTTGATTTTCTATGACACCCTGCAATGCTTCTGATGTTTCATCTAACTGTGGATTCAATTGTGCCAGAGTTAGCAGAGAATCATAAAGATAAAATACTGGTTCGGTGACTAATCCCGCACCAGCCATAAAATAGCGCCTGACTTCAATAGCATGATTTTTCGCTGGCTCAATTTCTCCAAACAAGAAACAAAGCATCAGTTTATACAAATGGAAAATATACAATCCATATCCATCTTTGGCAGACTCTAGCTGCGGGAGAAATTCTGTTTCTTCAAGGGCTTTCCCAGACAAAAGGGTGGTATGTTCTGCAAGACCTAACAGGTTTAAAACAGGTTGCCAATAAATCCGGCTATAATTTGCGGTTGTCAATTGATTTAATTGCATCAAACTATGGCAGTAAGCGCAAATATCCTGCTCTAAGGTAGCCAAGGATTGACCACACCAAAAAGAATTGAGACAAAAACTGTGGCCATTGTACCCAGCAAGTACCAAGTTCCCAAATTCTATGGCAGTGGTGTAACCTTCTTGCAAGAGGGGTAGTGTTTCTTTAATGTGAGATTTGCGGTGTACAACAAATAACCCCAAGAGCATCAAAACCTCTGTTTTAGTGGCTTTGGCATCAAGTTTTGAGATAATCTGGAGTGCCAGAGAACCAAACTGTGTTCCTGTATCTACGACTTGGAAGAAATTGCAGAGAATATTGCCATAGTTCGCATAGCTGTAAGCAGAAATCGATGTGTTACCGTACTGAATGGAAAGTTTAACCGAGAAAGTATTCAGCAATGGGAACAGCGCAGAGCCAGTGAGGTAAGCTGCTGGGCTGATGATATTGGCAATCTTAAGAATAGCGAGTTTTTCGGCATCTCGCATCTCAGGCAAGTGAACCAAATCAGCGATTTCCCGATCTCCAATGAGTTCCTCAATCTGTTGGATTTCCCGTTGAATATCTGATGGTGTCGGTGTTTCAGGAAAGGTAAAGCCAAGCTGTTGTAAGACTGGTTGGCCGATCGCGATCGCTGAGGTCAATTTACTTTGGAAAATATGCGATTGAATTCTAATGCAGTAAACATTAACCTTTTCTAGTAACGAATGTGCCTGTTCAATGACAGTATCAATGAACTGTTCCATCGCCTCAAAATTACCATTTAGCAGTGCTACTTCTGCCGCTAATTCATACAAGGTGAGGGTCATTTCATACTGCTGCTGCCAAGCATTTTTTTCCAACAAAGACAATCCCACTGCCGCATATTCACGCGCTGCTTGATAGGCGGTTGAGGTTTTGGCTTTGCGACAGGCAATTAAATTGAGTTGGGCTAATTCTTCCCGTTCTGTTGGTTGGGTAATTAAAGCCGTGCCGTGATTTAATTGATTGACGATTTCAAAAATCCGGTCTTCTCTTGCTTGTGCGGAAACCTGTTGCAGCAGTAGTTTTCCGATTTGGTAATGAGTCGTCTGTTTTTGGTCATCGGGAATTAGGGAATAGGCGGCTTGTTGGACGCGATCGTGTAAAAATTTGTAGGTAACATTTTGAGATTCTTCTGAAGTAACGGCTTGACTTTCTGCCCCTACATAAAATTTATAAACATCACCGATCGGTAAAATCAAACCTTCTTGCAATGCTTTCCATAAATTGGCTGCGGTTTCTACTTCTGAGTGTTCGGAAACAATTGCTAATGTTGCTAGCTCGAACTGATTGCCAATACAAGCGGCTAACTTCAGAATATTCTGGGTTGCTAAGGGTAACTTCTCTAA
>NZ_JAQMUA010000375.1:0-8289 GCF_028330895.1 Kamptonema animale CS-326
AGAAGGGAAGAAGGGGAAGAAGGGGAGAAGGAGAAGAAGGGGAAGAAGGGGAAGAAGGAAAAGAAGGAGAAGAAGGGGAAGAGGCGAATAGAATCAGCGAATTTGGTGGAACTTAGAACGTCTTAACCAACGAAAGCGGCTGTTATATTCGAGCGGTATCGATAAAGTTTCTCAACGCGCTGTTACCATACTCCTCAACCAGGAATATATTGAAATATGTAAGAAATTTGAAGTTATGATGAAGAGAAGTGAAATATAAACAATTTGTACAGCAAAGTGGTAGGATTTGATAGACTGGGTTTAGAAATCAAAAGACGCTGCATCTATAAAAAATAAGGTTCAACAAATTAGGGTCGGGGTGCAGCTACAAGATAAGAATATGTACAGATTTTTTTCCTCAACTTTTTAGTTGTGTTACTGCTGTACATACACCAGATTACAAGACAAGCACCTGAAGTACATAGAAATTAGATCTAAGGATATGGCAATGCCGTGTCTCTACGGGGATCGACAAATGGGTGTACTTCATATAATGGGGAATTTGCTATATCCCGAACCTGTAATTTTGGTCATAAAAAAATGTTTTCACCTGGCAATTTCTGGATTTTAGCCATTCTCAAGAATTTAGGATTGGCAAGCCAAAAGCCTGACCAACCAGTAGTTCCAGAAAACTCTCTACCGAGAGTGACATAATAAGGGTAATACATTATACTCAACAGCAGAAGTTAATATATAATCCGGGACAGTACATTGACTCAATCTTATGAGTCAATCAGAAGATAAAATTTACCTCACAAAAACTATATGATTACCTCTCACCAAATAACAATTGCCAGTATCCTATCAAGTGCAGCTTTAGCTGTGCCTTTAGTCATTTTCCCCTGGGTTCAGGATGCAGCGCAAGCCAAGGGCAACTCCAGCGCGATCGCCCCAGCTAGGGCTAACCCATCTCTAATTGCCATTCAGTTCCGAGCACCAGGGGACGGCGTACCCCCTGATACCACAGGTGGCGGTACTCGTGGCATTCAGTTCCAAGCACCAGGGGACGGTGTACCCAGCGACACCACAGGTGGCGGTACTCGTGGCATTCAGTTTCAAGCACCAGATGACAATTCACCCAGTAACACCACAGGTGGCGGTACTCGCGACGGGGTAAGGTTTGCTGCACCAGATGACAATTCACCTAGTAACACCACAGGTGGCGGTACTCGCGACGGGGTAAGGTTTACTGCACCAGGTGACAGTTCACCCAGTAACACCACAGGTGGTGGCACTCGCGACGGGGTAAGGTTTACTGCACCAGGTGACGATTCACCCAGTAACACCACAAGTGGTGGCACTCGCACTGTCCACTTTGAAGCTTCAGGGGAAGACTCGCCGAAGCCTACAATCTTAGGTAGCAGTGGCAAAGACGAACTTTCCTTGTTTATCCCCTTGTTGCCTCCAACCAAGCTCGGACGTACAGTGGCGGGACACCCGACATTCTTTGTGTACGTGCCCCAGGGAACTCCCAAGCAAATATTTTTCAGTTTGCAAAGCACGGACAGAAAACATCACTACCAGACGACTTTTGACATTTCAGGTAAGCAAGGCATTATCAGCTTTACTCTACCCGCTGATGCTCCAGAGCTAGAAGTTGGTAAAGATTATTTATGGTTCTTTGCTACGATCGAACCAGGTCAGATATTGCAACCGGGTAACTACGGCATCAACGGTTGGATCAAGCGAGTTCCACCTCCAGCGATCGCTAGTTTAAAGGAGAAACTGACACCATTAGAGGCAGCTACGCTATATGCTGAATCTGGGATTTGGTACGATACTCTGGCGCTACTAGCTTCTGCGAGGCGATCGCAACCAGAAAATCAGACCTTAGTTTCCGAGTGGAAGGCATTGTTGCAGCAAGTTGGTTTAGAGAACCTTGCAGCTATTCCGTTGGTAGAGTTGTAATCCAAAATCAATAATGCTTAACTTCAGAAAGCAGGTTGTTAAGTGGCAAGGAGTAGTGGCGATCGCGGCCACTACCACCATCGTTACCATTGCTGGAAGTACCCTTGGCTTATTTCAACTACTTGAATGGGCAACAATTGACCAATTTTTTCGGTTCAGGCCAGCAGAACCCATAGACCAGCGTATTATCATCGTTGCTATCAATGAGTCAGACATCAAATACGCAGGAACTTGGCCGATCTCCGATCGCCTCTTAGCTCAATTGCTCAACAAGATTAAACAACAACAGCCACGAGCGATCGGTTTGGATCTTTACCGCGACTTGCCATTAGAACCAGGACATCAAGAATTAGTCAAAGTCATGGAGTCCACACCCAACTTGATCGGGATTGAGAAAGTTGTGGGTAATGCTGTAGCACCGCCACCAACTTTAAAGAAATCGAATCAAGTCGCAGCTTCCGACTTAGTATTAGACGCAGATGGCAAAGTGCGACGAGCTTTGATGTCTGTCGGCCCACAATTTAGAGAGGGATTAGGCGTTAGGATAGCCTTAGATTATCTGAAACCACAAAAAGTGGAACTGCGGATGATTGATGCCAAACATCAAAAAATCGGGCTGGGTAAGGCTACATTTACACCTTTAACAGGGGAAGAAGGAGGCTACATTGCTCCTGGTAGTAAAGGTGGCTATCAGATTTTAGTGAATTATCGCGGTTCAATAGAAAGCTTCCTAGTCATATCGATGGCTGATGTCCTCGAAGGTAAGATTCCTGAAGGACTGATGCGCGATCGCGCAGTCTTTGTCGGTGTTGTCGCTGACAGCCTCAAAGATATTTTTCGTACCCCCTACAGCAGCAGTCTACTCTCTGCACCTCAATTAACTCCTGGTGTAGCAATTCACGCCAATATTACCAGTCAAATATTAAGCGCAGCTCTCCAAGGAAGACCTCTACTGCGAGTTTGGAATCAGCAAGCAAACTGGGTATGGATTGCCCTTTGGTCTTTCAGTGGTGCTGCTGGAAGTTGGACGTTATTGGCATCAAGTTATTTAAAGAAAAACAACTTTTCAACTGTAACTATTTTATATATTTTAGTCGCAGGAACCTGCCTGATAGGAATCAGCTTTATTGCTTTTTTATGGGGGTGGGTAATTCCCGTTTTTTCGCCGTTACTTGCCTTGACTATTGCAGGAATTTTAACCACTAATCACCACAATTATTGGCAATTAAAAACAGCAAATGAAAAATTGCAAACAGCCAATAGTGATTTAGAAACAGCAAATAATCAGTTAGAAGAATATTCGCGGAATTTAGAGTTAAAAGTTACTGAACGCACCCAGGAATTAGAAGCAGCTAAAGTTGCCGCCGATTTTGCTAACCACGCTAAAAGTGAATTTTTAGCAAACATGAGCCATGAACTGCGAACACCGCTCAACGGCATTTTAGGCTATGCTCAAATTTTAGAGCGATCGCAAGCGCTAGCCTCTAAAGAGTTAGACGGAATTCGGATTATCCATCAGTGCGGCGACCATTTGCTCACCTTAATTAACGATATTTTAGACCTGTCAAAAATTGAAGCTAGGAAACTCGATCTCTACCCAACAGAGTTGAGATTCCATAATTTTCTGATTAGCGTTGCTGAAATTTGCCGAATTAAAGCCGTTCAAAAAAGTATTGACTTCTCTCCTCCAAAAGTTTCTGAATTACCCCTCAAAATCTATGCTGACGAAAAACGACTGCGACAAGTTTTAATTAATCTCATTGGCAATGCCATTAAGTTTACTGACAGCGGAGGAGTCAACTTTAAAGTAGAAATTCTTAGCAAAAGCGAATGTTCCTTAGAGGACAGCAATCTCTGGACAACTGAGACAGAAAACAACCAATTTTCAGCGGCAAAAATCAGATTTTCCATAGAAGATACTGGCATTGGTATGACTTCAGAACAGCTTAATAAGATATTTTTACCATTCGAGCAAGTGGGAGACAAATCGCGAATGGCAACCGGAACAGGGTTAGGATTAGCGATTAGCCAAAGAATAGTAAATTTGATGGGAAGTCAGTTAGAAGTAGTTAGTCAATTCGGGGAAGGAAGTATTTTTTGGTTTGACGTAGAACTTCCGGTTAATTTCACTCTTCCCGAAGCAACATCTATTTCACCATCCACCAGTAAAATCGTTGGAATCCAAGGAGAAAGCCCAACTATATTAGTTGTAGATGACAGTTTTGAAGCTCGTCATATTATTACCTCAGTTCTTTTATCAATCGGTTTTTATATTATAGAAGCTGGTGATGGTCAAGCAGGATTGAAAGCCGCGAAAAACTCTAATGTTGACTTAATTGTTGCTGATTTGAATATGCCAATTATGGATGGTTGGGAAATGCTCCGCCACATTCGCTCCGATCCCCAACTTAAACAAGTGCCAGTTGTAATTTGTTCCGCCAATATTTTTGAGGAAACACAACAGCAAAGCTTTGAAATAGGAGCAAATGAATTTTTATCAAAACCCATTGAAATCGATCTGCTTTTGGAGGTGTTAAGAAAGCATTTAAATCTGGAGTGGGTGCGGGAAGAAAAATTAACAGAGTTGGGACAAAAAACAATGCCAACACCTGCCAAATTAGAAGAATTAATAGCAAAAGTAGTTCTACCTCACACATCACTAGAAAAGCTTCATGATTTCGCATTGAAGGGGAATATAAAGGCAATTAAATTAATCTGTGATGAGCTAGAAGACGCAGATAAAACTTACGCACCCCTAATTGATGAATTACGACAACTCGCTGATAACTTTGCTGTGAAGAAACTCCAAATTTTAATTGAAAAATTGGTAGATAATCATCATAAAACTTGACAAAGCTTATGAATAAACAAGAAGAAACACCAATAAATGCCACAATTTTGTTAGTAGATGATAACCCTACCAATTTAAGAGTTCTCTCAGAAGCTATGTCAGATTCTGGTTGGACAATTTTGGTAGCAACCGATGGAGCGAGTGCCATTAACCAAGTAGAATATGCTCTTCCCGACTTGATATTACTAGATGTAATGATGCCAGGAATTGACGGTTTTCAAACCTGTTATCTGTTGAAAGAAAACCCCAAAACCTATGATATTCCTGTGATATTTATGACAGCTTTGAGCGATGTAGTTGATAAGGTAAAAGGATTAAAGTTAGGTGCTGTAGACTATATTACTAAACCATTCCAACAGGAAGAAGTGTTAGCTCGCGTAGCTATTCACTTGAAATTACGTTTTTTGAATCAAAAATTGATAGAGCAAAATGAACTTTTAGAACAACGAGTGGAAGAGCGGACACTTGAACTTAAACAAGCAATGCAAGAATTACAAAACTCTCAATTGCAATTAGTACGGGGTGAAAAAATGTCTACTCTGGGTCAGTTGGTAGCAGGGATCGCTCACGAAATCAATAACCCCATTGGCTTTATTTCTGTCACTATTGGTCAACTTAAAGAAAATATAAAATCCCTATTAGAACTGATTGATTTTTATCAACAAGAACACCCGACACCTTCAGCTAAACTTCAAGATTTTTTGGATGACATTGAATTAGATTACTTAAAGAAAGATTTGCCCAAAATGCTTTCATCAATGAAGGATGGAACAGATCGCATCAGTAATATTAGCGTTTCGCTGAGGACTTTTTCTCGCATAGACTCTTTGTCTTTGGTAGAATTCAACGTTCACGATGGAATTGATAGTACGTTAGTGATTTTAAAGTACCGATTGAAAGCTAATGAGAGCCGCCCGGAAATTCAAGTGGTACGCAACTATGGGGATGTGCCACTAATTAAGTGTTATTCTGGTGAATTAAACCAGGTATTTATGAATCTCTTAAGCAATGCGATTGATGCAGTGGAAGAAACGAACAATGGACGTAGCTTTAGCGAAATTATGAGTAATCCGAACCAGATTTTGATTGAGACATCTGTGCAAAATTCTCACTTAGCGATCGCGATTAAAGATAACGGTTGTGGGATGAGCGAAGAAACCGCAGCTAAACTATTCAGCTATATGTTTACAACAAAGCCGATAGGGAAAGGGACAGGTTTAGGGTTATCGATTGCTTCCCAAATCATTGAAGAAAGACATCATGGTAAATTAAGCTATAAGTCGGTTTCGGGAAAAGGGACAGAATTTTTGATTGAGCTTCCTTTTAATTAAGAAGGGGCTAGGGGCTAGGGGCTAGGGGAAGATAGGGGGAGAGGGGGGAGATGGGGAGGATGAGGGAGGGATTATTAACAATTAACAATTAACAATTAACAATTAACAGTTAACAATTAACAGTTAACAATCAACCAAAGAAACCGGTTTTTTGACGAAAATACTTCGCCTTTATCCACAGATTCTCTCAAAAATCCGGTTTCTGGGACTCCATAGTAAGTCCTATTTTACTTAAGTAGTCGGACATAAATAAACGTAGCCATGTTATTGCGAGTTGCGAGGAACGAAGCAATCTGAGGAACGAAGCAAACAGAAGCAATTCGCTTGGGCTTTGAGATTGCTTCGCTGGGTTCGCAATGACATTCTTTATTTTTTCCAGCTACTTAGGTTGGTACTAATTCTCCTGGCCGCAATCTCGCCCATTTCCCTGTTTCTTGCTTGAAACTCAGACAACCGACGACATCCCATTCCATTTCTATTTCCTCTTGACGAGTACGGATGTTGACGTTGATGCTGGGTTCAATGGGGTCGAAATCGGGGGTTTCGGTGAGGTGAGGCTGCTGGTGTTGGGTTTCTACGGCGTTGTAGGTGAGACAACGGTCTACGTAGTGGCAGTTAATACAAATACACATTGCTAAATTCCTCTGTGCATTTCAAAAAAACGATCGCACGGTTAATTGACTGGGGATTCTGTTAATGTAGCTTAGACAGGATGCTATTGGCTTGAGATCTGAGTTGATTTTTGTTGCTATGTCTAGTATTTCTCTTTCTACATTATCTCCTAATACTTGGCCTTTTGAGTTGAAAGAGCTGCCTGGGCCTGCTTATTTAGTCGGCGGTGCGGTGCGGGATGCTTTGCTGGGGCGAGTTTCTGAGTATTTGGATTTGGATTTTGTGATGTTGGCTCCGGCAGTGAAGACGGCTCGTAAAATTGCTAATCTGTATCAGGCTGGGTTTGTGTTACTGGATGCGGAGCGACAAATTGCGCGGGTGGTGTTTGAGGGCGCTACGGCTGATTTTGCTCAGGCGGAGGGGGGGAATTTGGAGACGGATTTGGGGCGGCGGGATTTTCGATTGAATGCGATCGCCTACAATCCTTTTACTGGGGAAATTATCGATCCTGTGGATGGTCAAGCGGATTTACAGGCGCGGATAATTAGGATGGTTTCGCCTGCTAATTTGCGGGACGATCCGCTGAGGTTGTTGAGAGCTTACCGCCAAGCTGCTCAGTTAAATTTTGCGATCGCGCCTGAAACTCATGCTACCATCCGGGAGTTAGCGCCGCTATTAAGTCAAGTGGCTGTGGAACGAGTGCGATCGGAGTTGGGTTATTTGTTGAATAATCCTGTGGGAGTTCCTTGGATCTGTCGCGCTTGGGAAGATAATTTAATCTCAGTCTGGTTTCCGAGTGCGGGCGATCGCTTTGATAGATTGACAAGGATTAATGCTGCTGTTATTACTTTAGCAGAAGTTTGGCCTAATTTGGCTGTGGAGTTATCCCAATGGGTTCGCGATACGATTAAAACACCTCTATTAGCTATTGCTAAGTTAGCCTGTTTGGTGAATCCAGATCCGGTGGTTGCTGAGGTTGAGTTGATGACGTTGAAGTACAGCAATGCGGAGATTAAGGGCGTTATTTCACTATTAAAATATTTGCCAAAACTGCAAGAAAATGATATTGCTGAATTGTCTTTGAGAGAGCAGTATTTTTTATTTCGCGATTTAGGAAATGTATTTCCAGCTTTAGCTATTTTTGCTTTAGCGGCGGAAGTATCATTTGATAGAATTTTAGTTTTAATTCATCGGTATTTGGATGCAGAGGATCGGGTTGCTCATCCGACACAGTTAGTTAGCGGGAATGATTTAATGGCAGAGTTTAATTTACCTAGAAGTCCGTTAATTGGACAATTGTTATTAGAGATTCAGTTAGCGCGAGTTGAAGGTAGAATTTCTACTCGTGAAGAAGCGTTAGAATTGGCGGCAAAGTTGGTTGGTAATGTGCTATAATTGTTCTATATATAAAATTTTATCCTAATGAACAACAACTTGAACAGTATATCGAGCGGCTTAACGAATGAGCAACAGCAGCAAATGGCAGTAGCTAAGTAGTCAGACAAAATTAATTACATAGGTTTCTCCAAATTCTCGGAGAATTTTTTC
>NZ_JAQMUA010000376.1:0-16686 GCF_028330895.1 Kamptonema animale CS-326
CCCCCCCTCCCCCCATCTCCCCCGCTCCCCCTCTCCCCGCTCCCCATCGCCATGCCATCCCCAACTCTCAAATATGCTTACTTTCCCGGTTGCGTGGCCCAAGGCGCGTGCCGAGAACTTTACCAATCTACCCAAGCGCTGACTCAAGCTCTGGGGATTGAACTGTTAGAACTCAAAAAAGCCTCTTGCTGCGGTTCCGGCACTTTTAAAGAAGATTCCCAACTGCTGGAAGATACTGTCAATGCCCGCAATATTGCTTTAGCGGAAGAACTTAACTTGCCTTTGCTTACACATTGCAGCACCTGTCAAGGAGTCCTCGGTCATGTAGATGAACGATTGAAGGAATCTCAGCAAACAGACCCCGCTTATGTTGGTCAGATTAATGCTTTGCTGACCAAAGAAGGTTGTTCTCCTTATAAAGGAAGTACAGAGGTCAAACATCTACTGTGGGCTTTAGTGGCAGATTATGGCCTAGAGGAAATTCAAAATCGAGTTACTCGCAAGCTTTCTGGTTTAAACTGCGCCGCATTTTATGGTTGCTACCTGCTGCGAGCTCAAACCCATAACCCTTATGACGATCCGTTTCAGCCGGAATCTATGGAAAATGTGTTCCGGGCGGTTGGGGCGACACCCGTTTATTACCGAGGGCGGACTCAGTGCTGTGGTTGGCCGCTTTCGAGCTATGCTACCGAGCAGTCTTTTAAGATGGCTGGATCGCATATTGAAGAAGCTATTGACAAAGGTGCAGATTGTATAGTAACGCCTTGTCCTTTGTGCCATCTCAATCTAGATTCGCGTCAGCCGGAAGTTGAGAAAGTAATTGATCGCAAGTTAGGTTTACCAGTATTACATTTGCCCCAATTGGTTGCTCTAGCTTTAGGGGTAGAGCCGCAAAAACTTGGACTCGATCGCCACGTTGTTTCGACTCGCCCTGTCTTGGAAAAGTTAGGTTTTTAGCGATCGCCACCGCCAAGATGAACACAGCAAGTTGTATTTTTGGATAACTTTACGTAACGCCAGCTTCTAGGCGGTTTCTAGGCTGTATCCTAACCGCCCAGAGAGCAGCGTTACGGATAATTACCTTGGTGCTTGCTAACAGTTAACAGTTAACAGTTAACAATTAACAATTAACTAGAAATTTTGAGTATCAGGCCCAGTATCAATGGCTCCAGGTGGATTCAGGAATAGATTTTTGGCACTGCTATTCTGGTAGATGCAATTAATGTCAGGTTTGCCTTCCAGAGTACCTGTGAAGCCAAAGGTATTCATGCGGTTTTTACAATCACGTACTTGGTCTTGAGTGATTAGTCTTCTTTGCTCCAAAATCGCCCAGTTATTTGTTCGCAGGACGCATCCTGGTGTCATCGCCGGCTGAGAGATATAGACATTAAAGGGATTGAGGGTTACGTAAACCCGCATATCTGTCACCATCGCACTAGCTCCATACTGAACGCAGAGTTCAGCATTAGGGGCACTGCGATCGATAAATTCGCGGGAAGCTACGTTCTCTGGGCTAATTGTTGCGGTAGAACTAAAGGCAATACCGATGCCAATTCCCAAAATAAAGATGGCTGCTAAAATCCCTAAAGATGCGTAATTGATCAGAGATTTACCAGCGGTGGCTGAACGCCGGGACGCACCACTGCGGGATATGGGGATTTCAGATTCCATCTCATCCCAGGGTTCGCCGGGGCCGGTTCTAGCGGAGGAAGACTTCGGTTTACGTTTCATAGACGGCACGATCGCAAATTCTAGAGATTAGGCAGGGACTCTCTTCATCCTAATATAGCGGTTTGTTGCTAAATTCAGTATAGTTGTGCTCTCTTTTCTATAGAGTGGGCAATCCCTTTGGCCGGCATAGCCATCGCCGCCAATCGCCTGTAACTCATAGCTATAAATGCTTGTGGGCGATCGCCTACGTGACATTTAATTATGTCCCACCACTTACCTTGTCGGGATTTTAATAGTTGATTAAACTATGTTAAAGTAAAATGCTCCCGCACCGTTTAGAGCAATTGATGAATTTAGATAATTTACGGAGGGGATAGAGTCGTGTCTGTCGAGACTATTGAAAAGCGTTCAACAGTCCGCAAAATTGCACCGCGCTATCGGGTTTTGCTTCACAATGATGACTTCAACTCTATGGAGTATGTGGTGCAAACTTTGATGCACACGGTACCGAGTCTGACTCAGCCGCAGGCTGTGAATATTATGATGGAAGCCCATACTAACGGACTCGCAGTGGTGATTATCTGCGCTCAAGAGCACGCTGAGTTCTACAGCGAAACGTTGAATAATCACGGACTGATCAGCACAATTGAACCAGATGAGTAAGATGAGGGTTAGCCTTCAGCAATTAGTTCGCGAATTTATGAAGGGCTAGAAATTTTTGATGATTGACTAATGGATATCTGTCATTGCGAGCGAAGCGAAGCAATCGCAAGGTTTTGAGATTGCTTCGCTTTGCTCGCAATGACAAGTATTTAACCTGGCACAATATAATGGCAAATTATCTTAAGATATCTCATTACCCCGTCCCTTTAAGGCTGGGTATTTTTCTTATTAGTTTACTCTCGATTTGGCTACCACTGGCCGCGCCGATTTATCTGCTGGTTAAGGATAGTAACTTAGCAACTATTCTGACTATGGGGCTACTATTCGGAGAGTTTATGTTGCTGGTGCAATGGTGGGGAAAGAAGGTTTACCGACGACCTCATTTGCTCAAAAGCTATGGGTTAGTGGGAACGAGGGAAAATGCCTTAGATTTGCTGGGAGGGTTTGGAATTGGTGCCTTGCTTACGTTCAGTTTATTTGGCTTTGAGGGACTCTTGGGCTGGCTGACGTGGGAGGAGTCGGAGAAGGGAATTAAATTGATTTTAGAGGGATTAGCAACTGGTTTGGGAGTTGGTTTTGCTGAGGAGTTGGTATTTCGCGGTTGGTTATTGGATGAGTTGCAGCGCGACTATAGTTTGAAGGTGTCGCTTTGGGTTAATGCTGTGGTATTTGGATTGTCTCATTTTTTGAAGCCGCTGTCGGAAATGTTACGGACTTGGCCTCAGTTTCCGGGTTTGTTGTTGTTGGGTTTAATTTTAGTTTGGGCGAAGCGATCGCACCAAAATCGCCTCGGTTTGCCGATGGGCTTTCATGCAGGTTTAATCTGGAGCTATTATATTATTAATGTGGGGCAATTGGTACAATATTCTGGCTCTGTTCCTGATTGGATTACGGGTGTCGATCGCAATCCGCTGGCTGGTTTGATGGGACTATTGTTTTTGGGGGCGATCGCGTTTTGGATGGGGAAACTCTCTAGATCTCCTAGTTAATTCATACAGTTAATTCATACAAGATTTATCACTAGATTTCTACTAAAAAAGTAAGGCGGGCAGTGCCCGCCTCAGAACTACTATTATCATTACTTCAACCAAATCTATAGCCGAATCCTCGCACGGTGATAATATACTCTGGCTTGCTAGGTTCTATTTCCAATTTCTCACGCAGCCAGCGAATGTGAACATCAACAGTTTTGCTGTCTCCAATAAAATCGTGACCCCAAATCTGTTCGAGCAACTGATCGCGAGACCAAACTCGCCGAGGGTAACTCATAAATAGTTCCAGTAACCGAAACTGTTTGGGAGAAAATTTCACTTCTTCACCGCGAACAATGACTCGGCACTCTTCAGGATAAAGAGTTATACTCTTATATTGGAGCATAACAGGATGGGGTAGTTGACCTAAACGCTGGCGACGCATCAAGGCGCGACAGCGGGCAACAAATTCCCGTATCCCAAAAGGTTTTGTTAAGTAGTCATCAGCTCCTGCTTCTAAGTAAAAGGCGCAGTTGTTAGCGCTCCCTCTGGCACCAACGATTAAAATTGGTACTGGATTTCCTTGATGCCGTAACATTCGACACAGATCCAAACCGTTAATTGAATCCATAATTAACAGGTTGAATGGAAATTCGTCATGATGGTGAAATGAAGGACTTTGCACCGATGGAAGTGCGTTGCGCCCGTCATTAGTAACAAGCACGTCGTAGCCCTGCTCTTCTAAAGCTAAAGCCAGCATTTCCCTAAGCAGCTCTTCACCTTCTAGTAATAGTATGCGACCAGTTTGTTTTGTAGCTGGTCTTGAAGGACTTTCGCTTAATTCAGCAGAAGACATAAATATTGGTAGAGTTATGTTTGTTTGTGGCTGGTTGGAGCCGCCTTCTTCAGTAGCTTAGGCGCTCTTGGTACAGCGATCGCCCTTAAGCAACCACTGGGCCGCTCGCTTTCAGTTCTCTGCCATTCCATCCAACAAACAGGCGCTCAACTTGATTGAGTTGCTCGTACAGGGTAGGCATGGGAACACTAGCCTTACAAAACGAATTCAGGTGTTGAGCAGTTGCAGTAGCAGCCCTGTCTGGCTGTGTACAGGCATCTGATGCCTGGTTGTTTCTGGGTGTTGGCGTTCATTTATTAAACATCGCCCACTTAAGAGTTAACCAGGTTGTACTGAATTAATAGGGGGATGGCTTTATAGTACAGGTAAAAGATTATTAAGAGGTAAAGATTTGGTTATATAATGGTTAAATTATTAACGTTAAGTAATACCAATGGTAAAAATACGTAAAAATACGTAAAACTCTAAAGTTGAGCTTGATGTAAAGTAGTAAGTTTACAAGCGGTATTGGTCGTTAAGATGAAGTTTGTACATTAAGATTTCTTTAATTTTTATAATGTTGCTGCATTTAAGTACATGGCCGGAAGTGGAAACCTATTTAGAGCAATCTCAGGGTATGATTCTGCCGATTGGTTCGACAGAACAGCACGGGCCTACGGGGTTGATTGGGACTGATGCGATTTGCGCCGAAGCGATCGCTAAGGGTGTTGGCGAACAGGTGAAAGCAATGGTGGGGCCGACTATTAATGTCGGGATGGCCTTACATCATACAGATTTCCCTGGCTCAGTCAGTTTGCGACCCAGCACTCTGATGCTCGTGATCCGTGATTATATCACCTGTTTGACAAAATCAGGTTTTACTAAGTTTTTCTTTATTAACGGTCACGGTGGCAATATTGCGACGATGAAGGCTGCTTTCTCTGAAACTTACGCTCATCTGTCAGATTTGAACATTAAGAATGCTGATTTAGTGCAGTGCTCTGTAGGCAATTGGTTTATGTGCAGTTCTGTTTACAAGTTAGCAAAGGAATTGTATGGCGATCGCGAAGGTTCTCACGCTACGCCTAGTGAAGTGGCGTTAACTCAGTATGTCTATCCAGAGGCAATTAAACAAGCACCGCTATCAGAAAATGTTGCTTCTGGATATAAAATTTATGGCGCAACTGACTTTCGCCGCCGCTATCCTGATGGTCGCATGGGTTCTAATCCTGCTTTGGCAACACCCGAACATGGCCAAAAGTTTTATGAGTTGGCGGTGAAAGAATTGAGTAACAGTTATTTAGAATTTTTGAGCTCGGATTAAAAATTTTCCCGGTTTTAAGCTGTTGTGCATTTAAACTGCGATCTAAGCATTCAACCTTAATTCTTAACGAGTAAGCAATCCAGACTTTTTAGCAATGAGTGAAGACAGGTAAGAATTACGTGCCTTTAAAAAGTTATGTAGACGCTGTGGATAATCGTCTACTACTGCATTTTGTACCGATGCGTGGGAGTGCAAAACCGATCGCCAATTGTTAATTTTTGGAGTGGTTGCAAAAAAATCAAAATCCGCGATCGCATCAAATACATCAAAATACCGAAATATGGGCCCATAGACAGCATCAACTAGAGAAAACCGATCGCCAGCAAAATAAGGGCGATCGCTCAAATTATTCTCTAACCAAGTAAATTTCTGGCTCAGGTCTTGCTGTTTTTGCTCGAAGGATATCTCATCTGCCGCATTGTAGAAGCCTGCAATAATGTTGAGGATACTAGAGCCAAATTCAATCCAAGCGCGATGTTTGGCTTTTTCTAAAGGGTCAGCAGGATGCAGCGATCCGGGCGTGACTTCATCCAAATATTCGCAAATTACGGCAGATTCAAACAATGTCTCGCGATCGCCAACGATCAGTAGTGGCACTTTACCCAAGGGAGAAATATTACGGAACCAATCAGGTTTGTCAGCTAAATCGATATAGGTTCGCTCGTGGGGAATTTGTTTCTCAAGTAAAGTAATAACAGCCCGTTGAACATAAGGGCAAAGAACATGACTAATAAGATGCAATTTAGGGGACATGGCTAAAACTCTCCAATTTACTAGGTTGTAGTCACAGCTTGTAATCTGCTATTCGCTTCTGAGAGCGATCGCTCCCTTAATGCGTTGTTCAATTTGCAGTGAGGAAATAGACCCAACAATCAAAACACCACCGATAATTTGTAAGGGCGCAAGGTTTTGACCAAACCAGATCCAGGCAAGTATTCCAGCGATCAATGGTTCAATTGAGGCAGCGATCGCCCAAAGTGTAGAGGCCCCAACCACCGCTAGGATTCCGACTGGATTCTGCTTTTGCATCTGTGTTTCCTTGCACAAGATTGCTTTGGCAATAGTTGCAAGTAGAATAATTGAATCTGCAACTAATCTTATAGTAATATGCAATAATTGAAATTGCAACTACTTTGGTAAAAAATTTTTTGCTCTATGACTAGGAAGCTAGACTCTATGCGAAACGCCACTTGGCGACTGTTTCTGACTGTCCAGATTCGGGTGATTGAGCGGATTCAGGAACAACTGTCTGCTGCAAACTTGCCGCCCTTGGAATGGTATGACGTATTGTGGGCGCTGCAAGAAACACCGGATCGGCGGTTGCGGTTAAGCGAACTTGCAGATCGAGTTCTGTTAAGTCGTAGTAATCTGACTCGCTTGCTCGATCGCTTAGAGAAAAATGAGTTGTTGTATCGCGAACCCTGTCCAACAGATCGTAGGGGAACCTTTGCTGTCTTAACTGAAGCAGGCGCAGCAATGCAAAAGCAAATGTGGGCGATCTATTCAGAAGGGATTGCGGAGTATTTTGGCGATCGCCTCAGTGATGAAGAAGTAAAAGTTATGCAGCAAGGATTCAAAAAAATTCTTGGTGCGAGCGATCGCGATCGCTAACCTTCAAACCACCTCTCTATTGATAACCTAAACAGCTAAACGTTAAGTTTCACCACCGCAGATCGCCTCTCCCAAATCAATACCCTCCAAACAGTCAGGCGGGTGGTTATCTAGCAATGATTTGAGTACGCTTCCCTAGTGCTACACAGATAATTACTCCTATGGCAAAACTCAGTGTGGTAATTGTTAAACGCTCGCCAAGAAACATAGCTGATGCCAGTATGGTTAGAAATGGCTGAAGAAGCTGAACTTGCCCAATACGCGCAACACCGCCTAGAGATAGGCCTCGATACCACGCGAAAAACCCAAAGAACATACTGAAGATGCTCACATAAAGAAAACCTAACATAGCACCAGATGAAACCGTTGAAAAATTAGAGGGTGCGTGTTGCCACACAATCGGAAGCAGCACTGGTGCTGATAAGATCAAAGACCAACAGATGACTTGCCACGAGCCAAATGTGCGCGATAATACTGCCCCTTCTGCATATCCTAAACCCGCAGCGCCAACGGCTCCCAATAAGGCCAGATCCACTAACCGAATAGAGCCCCTACCTGATAACAGCGCGAAGCCAATTACCAATGCGCTACCCAAGCCTGCAAAGATCCAAAATGCTAGGGAGGGGCGCTCACCTGCCCGCCACACCCCGCACAGAGCCGTTGAGAGTGGTAGTAACCCTGTAATCACTGCTCCATAAGAAGCTGGTGCATCACGCATGGCGATCGCAGATAGCAAAGGAAACCCAATTACAACTCCAGCAATAACAATACAAAATTTGGGCAGAAATCGCACAGGGGGAATAGTTTGGCGCGTGATGACAAGCAAAATTAACGACAAGCCTGCGGCCACGATCGCCCGCCCCAAACCGACAAAAACTGGATCGAATCCTGAAACTGCAATTCGCGTTGCTGGCAAGGTAAGACTAAAGATAAGTACGCCTAGAAATCCATAGGCAAACCCTCTCAACTCTTTTTGCGACTCTGGAGGTGTACTCATTTTGTCTCTTGTAGCTGAAGGAAGGGGAGCAGGGGAGATGGGGAAGATGAGTAATTAGCGATTAGCGATTAGCGATTAGCGATTAGCGATTACCAATTACCAATTACCAATTACCAATTACCAATTGTTCAGTAATTTGAGCAGCAATCGCTTCTCCAATAGCTAGGGAAGCAGTAGCAGCCGGCGAAGGTGCATTACAAACATGAATCGCATTTTGTCCTTTAACTAATAAGAAATCATCGACTAATTTACCATCATTTGCTAAGGCTTGAGCGCGGACACCTGCATGGGTGGGAACTAAATCTTGAGCTTGTACTTCAGGAATTAACCTTTGTAAACTCCTGACAAAAGCAGCTTTACTAAAAGAGCGAATTACCTCTTCAATCCCAACTCCAGCATATTTTGCTGCCAATTTCCAGAAGCCAGGATAAGTAAAAACCTCCGCTGCATCGCGCAAGTCAATATCAGTTTTTCGGTAGCCTTCTCGTTTCAAACTCAGCACAGCATTCGGGCCGGCGTGAATAGTTCCGTCAATCATCCGGGTGAAATGAACTCCTAAAAAGGGAAAATTAGGATTAGGAACTGGATAAATTAAGTGCTTGACAAGATAACGTTTCTCTGGTATAAGTTCGTAGTATTCTCCCCGGAATGGTACAATCTGAATTTGGGGATTAACTTGACCGAGTTTGGCAACGCGATCGCTTTGAAGTCCCGCACAATTTACTATAAATTTTGTCTCGAAAGCACCTTGATTAGTTTCGAGGATGTGAGTGTTGTTGCTAGTAATAATTTTCTCAACTTGGGTATTGAGATGTAGTTCGCCTCCTCTTGATTTAACTAACTCAGCATATTTTTGGGAAACTTGCTTGTAGTTGATAATTCCCGTGCTGGGAACGCGAATAGCGGCTAAGCAACTTACGTGAGGTTCAATTTCCTTTACTTGTTCATTAGAGATTTTTTCAACCTTTAATCCATTCTCTAAACCACGTTGATACAGGTTTTCTAATAAGGGTATTTCTTGTGGTTCTGTAGCGACAATTATTTTACCACAAATTTCGTAATCAATACCATGCTGTTGACAGAATTCTACTAAAGATGTATTACCATCGCGGCTAAATTTTGCTTTTAAGCTTCCTGGTTTGTAGTAAATTCCAGAGTGAATTACTCCGCTGTTGTGTCCTGTTTGGTGAGGAGCCCAATTGGACTCTTTTTCTAAAACTAAAATCCGGCGATCTGGGTAAGTGCGAGTTAAAGCCATTGCCGCAGAAAGTCCGACAATTCCACCGCCAATAACTGCGAAGTCATATAAATTTTGGGTTGGGGATGTAACTGGAACCATTAAATCAGTATTAATAGACATAGCTGATAATCTCTTATTCGATCCTCTTCCTTCTTTTTTCTTCTAGAGTTTTTGCCAAATTTTAATTGTAGCGTCATTACTGCCACTAGCGATCGTATTTCCATCAGGGCTAAAGGCTACAGAGCGAACTGAATTTGAATGGTCTGTGAGAGTGCGATCGGGAGAGATTTTTACTCCTACTTCTAAATCTCTAGTTAACTGCCATAGCATCACAGTTCCATCTATACTACCGCTAACTAAAGTATCACCTTGAGGGCTAAAAGCTAGAGATTCAACAGAATCCGAATGACCGATCAGGGCAGCAAAATCTCTACCCATACTTAGCTGCCAAATTTTTATAGTTTTATCGCCACTGCTGCTAGCAAGCAGCTTACCATCTGGGCTGAAAGCGACAGACCAAACTGGATAAGAATGACCTAATAAGGTAGCCAAGGGTTTGTTGGTACTTACATCCCACAGACCAATAGTGCCATCGCCGCTACCACTGGCTAGGGTTTTGCCATCGGGACTGAAGGCAACAGACCAAACTGGGTAGGAATGGGCGTTGAGGGTGGTGAAGGGTTTGCAGTTGGTTAAATCCCAGAGTCCAATTGTGCCATCAGAACTGCCAGCAACAAGGATCTTGCCGTCGGGACTTAAAGTAATGGAACAAACTGGCACGGAGAAACCGCTTTTGATGTCTAGCTTTTGATTGCTGGCTACATCCCATAAGTCTATGAGTTCGTCGCTGCCACTGGCGAGAGTTTGGCTATCTGGGCTGAAGGCGAGGGGATAAAAGGAAAAAACTAAGTCTGGTTCGGGGTTAAGGGTGCTCTCTTGCCCGGTTTTCAGATCCCATAGTTTAACGGTTTTGTCGTTGCTGCTACTGGCTAGGGTGTTTCCGTCGGGGCTGATGGCGATCGCCCTAATTCCTTGTGTGTGTCCCGTGAGGGTTCGCACGCATTCCCAAGTCTGGTTTTGAGGCTTTGGCATGGACTGAAATAATTGTACCGTTAGGGGCTATGCCTGCGGACTTCGGCTCTGCGCTCAGTCGAATGCTGGCTACGCCTATGCACTGCTATTGACAAGTTATAGCAGATTCGGCTGTATGGGAATAGTTTATTGTTTATTTTGGATTGTGGGCGCTACGGGTTTTGGCTGTTAGGGGGTGGCGATCGCGTTAATTGTTAACTATTTAAGCTGATTTACCATTAGACACTTCATTTTACTTAAGAGCTAATATTTTAATGCAATTAACTCATATCATAAAACTTCCTAAATCCATGTAAAGCTTTCTTAAAGATTTCCTTACATTTGACCATCAGTTTACAGAAAAAAAATAAATTAAACTTACTCTTGCTATTTATTTAAAGAATGAATATAATTTTTTAGTTAAGAGAAAGCAAAGTAAACAAAATACTCCAGAAAAGCTACCACTAGCAGCATTAACGACAAAAACCTCGCGCTAGCATTATTGTCGTCACATCAAAAGAAACATAGATTGTTGACTTTGACGAGTTACGAGTATTGATATCTAAAAGCACTCCAAAATTGTCAGGGCATTTACCATGAACCAAGAAATCATTTTCGTTGACTCCTCCGTACAAGATTATCAAAGTCTAATTTTCAACAACGATCCCGCTCAAACTTTTATTATAAATGAAAATTTGAGCGGCATCGAACAAATTACCAATACTTTAGTAAATCAAAAAAATATTTCCGCCATTCATATAGTTTCTCACGGTAGCGATGGGACTCTATTTCTAGGTAACTCACCCCTCAACTCAACAACCCTAGAAACCCACGCAGCTACCATACAAAAATGGGGCAAAGCCTTAAAACTAAATGCAGATATTCTCCTCTACGGTTGTAATGTTGCCCAAAGTAATAAAGGAAAATCCTTTGTTAAATACCTAAGTCAATTAACTAAAGCCAATGTTGCCGCCTCCACTAATCTTACAGGTAATGCCAAATTAGGTGGAGACTGGAACTTAGAATTTATCATCGGTAAAATTCAAGCTAAGTTAGCATTCTCTCCCGCAGTAATGACCGCTTACAGTAGTGTCTTAGGTGATGGCTTAGGTGGAGTTGGAACTGGTACAAATAATTTAAAATTGTGGCTCAAAGCCGACGCTTTAACAGGATTTACCAATGGTAATTCTGTTGGCACTTGGAACGACTCATCTGGTAATGGAATAGTTTTGAGTCAAGGTACTGCCGCTGCACAACCTACTTATAAAACTGCGGGCTTTAATAGCCTACCCACCCTCTCATTTAATGGCTCTCAATACTTAGACACTGCTTTTAACGCAAGCTTAAATCCAAATCAATACACGGTTATTACAGTCAACCAAGTCACAGGTGGTGCGGGAACGGTGAGGTCTACCATTACGAGCCGAGAGACCTCTCCCTTGCGGGGATATATGCTCTATGCTCTTGATAGTCAATGGCTTTTGCAGGTAGGTCGAGATCCCAATAATAATAATATTTGGGCTGTGGCCGGTAATAGTACTTCTATCACTTTAAATAGCGGATATATTACATCTGGTTCCTATGACGGTAGCCAAAATACAATATCAGTTAATGGCACAACAAAATCTCTTCCCTTCACTAATTTTTATCCAAATACATCAAAACCTCTCCGGGTAGGGGGTGGAAAAACGGAAGGAGGTGTTGATTTTCTTTTCGTTGGGGATATTTCGGAAGTCATATTGTATGACAAAGCTTTAAACAACGCCGAGCATACTCTAGTTGATAACTACTTAGGTGCTAAATACAACATTACCATTGTTAACGATAAATATGCTGGGGACACTACAGCCAATGGCGACTACGACCTCAATGTAGCAGGCATTGGCAAAGAAGCCAACGGCAACAACACGAATGGCAACACCACAGGCGGTTTAATTATTGATAATGGTACATTCTTACAAGATAACGGCGACTATCTAATTGCCGGTCAAATAGAAACAGCCAATGCTACCAATCTCACAACAGACCTTCCCACAGTTCCCAGCGCTAGTGGAATTAACCGTTTGTCTCGCGTGTGGTATCTCGATAAAACTGATACCAATAGTAATGGTGGAACAGCCAACCTCACCTTCGACTTTTCCGACACTGGATTAGGTGGTACTCCTACTGGAAAATATCATCTCTTATATCGTGCTGGAACAACAGGTAATTTCGCTTACGTTAACAATGCCACTTTCACTACCAGCAGCAATTTTAGCATCACTGGCGACCAAGTAACTTTCAATGTTGATGTCGGATTGCTCAATGATGGCTACTACACATTAGCATCAAAAATTAACGATAATCCCCTAATTGACAATATTGCTAACCCAGCCGCGATTAATGAAGACGCAGGTCAACAAACGATTACTCTCACAGGTATTAGTGATTTAGAAACCGCAACTAACGCCCTGAATCTCACGGCGACTTCTAATAACACAGCTTTAACTGGTACGCCCACAATTACTAATAATAATGATGGCACGGCAACCCTCAAATATACTCCCATAACCGATGCCAACGGCACTGCTAATATCACCGTCACCGTTACAGATGCGGATACTGGTGCTGTAACTAAACCCTTTACTGTCACCGTTACCCCCGTCAATGACAAACCCAGTTTCACCGCCACCAACCCCACCGCAGTTAATGAAGATGCGGGGGCGCAAACAGTAACGGGTTGGGCTACCTTCAACGCTGGCGCAGCCAACGAATCCGCCCAAACTGCCACTTATACTGTTAGTAACATCGGCACTCCTGGCTTATTTGCAGTATCGCCAGCAATAGACGCAAGCGGCAACCTCACTTACACCCCCGCCGCCGATGCCTTCGGCACTTCTACCTTTGATGTAAAAGTCCAAGATAACGGCGGCACTGCTAACGGCGGTGTTGATACTTCCGCAGTACAAAACTTTACTATTACCGTTAACCCAGTCAATGACAAACCCAGTTTCAGTAACTTAGGCAATCAAACCCTAACAGCTTGGACAAACACAATTCAAACCGTCAGTAATTGGGTAAATAGTGTTACTTTCGGTTCCACCAATGAATCAAGTCAAACAGTTAGCAACTACATTGTTACTAACACCGACAACACCCTATTTACAACTCAACCAAGTGTAGCAACCAATGGCACACTGACCTACACTCCTAGCGGTAAACCCGGTACTGCGACTGTTAGCGTGCAACTGCAAGATGACGGCGGTACAGCGAATGGTGGTGTTGACCTTTCCGATACAGCTACTTTTAATATCACCATTCCCGTACCGAAAGTTAACCTGACTGCCAGCACAACTACTACCAGCGAAGCGGGGAAAACAGCTATTACTTTTACCGCCACTGCTGAAGCTAATGTTGTCGGCGCTCAAACAGTTAATTTAGCATTAACTGGTACTGCGAGTGCTGCTGATTTTACTACTACTATTCCCACTCAAATAACCATACCAGATGGAAGTAATACGGGACAAGTAACCATTACAGTTAATGATGATTTTCTTGTCGAAGGTGCGGAAACAGCTACTTTAACAATTAGTAATCCGTCAACAGGAATAGCATTAGGAACTACTACTAACCAAAGTGTGACGATTGCTGATAACGATACGAAAGGCATCACTGTCACACCAACCACAGGATTAACTACAACTGAAGCGGGAGGAACTGCTAATTTTACTGTAGTTCTAAATAGCCAACCCGCAGCCGATGTTAGTATTGGAATTACTTCTGATAAAACTACTGAAGGTAAAGTAGATAAATCCAGTTTAACTTTCACGAATGCTAACTGGAATACTCCTCAAACTGTCACCGTTACTGGCGTAGATGATTTAGTGGTTGATGGCAATATTGCTTACAATATCTTAACTGCTGCGGCCACCAGTACCGATACTAATTACAACGGTGTTGATGCTGCCGATGTCGCGGTTACGAATATTGATAACGACACGAAAGGCATCACTATCACACCCACCGCTGGTTTAATTACAACTGAATCCGGAGGAACTGCTAATTTTACTGTAGTTCTGAATACCCAACCCACAGCCGATGTTAGTATTGGGATTACTTCTGATAAAACTACTGAAGGTAAAGTAGATAAATCCAGTTTAACTTTCACGAATGCTAACTGGAATACTCCTCAAACTGTCACCGTTACTGGCGTAGATGATTTAGTAGTTGATGGCAATATTGCTTACAACATCTTAACTGCTGCGGCCACCAGTACCGATACTAATTACAACGGTGTTGATGCTGCTGATGTTGCAGTTACTAATATTGATAACGATATCACACCTGTGCCTGCACCCACACCCGCACCTGTGCCTACGCCCTCGGTAACGCTAACTCCCACGCCAATAACTAATAATATCCCAGACGATAGCTGCATCTGCGAAACAATTGTCTATTCCGAATTAAACCAACCTAACCAAGTTGAAAACACCATCATCGGTGTACCCGGACTTCAAATAGGCACTGCCCAAAACGACAAATTTCTTGGTAGCAACACTGGCAATATATTCGATGCCAAATCTGGGGATGATAACCTCTATGGTGGCGAGAAAAAAGACATCTTTAATGGCAACAAAGGCAAGGACTTCATCACCGGAGGTAACGGCGATGACCTCCTCTATGGAGACGAAGACAACGACATCATTATTGGTGAGTTTGGTAACGATTTAATCTTCGGAGGTAAAGGTTTAGACTCTCTGAATGGCCGTGAAGGTAATGACATCATTCTGGGCAATAAAGATGATGACTTCATTGATGGTGGCAAGAATAATGACATTTTATCGGGAGGCAAAGGTAATGACATAATTCTTGGGAGTGAAGGTAATGATAACCTGTTTGGACAGCTAGATTCTGATACTATCTGTGGTGGTGTAGGTGATGACTTAATTAGTGGTAACGAACAAGACGATATTCTCGGAGGATGTGAAGGAAACGACACAATTTACGGAGGTGAAGATAACGATACTCTTACGGGTGGTAAAGGTAACGATATCCTTTACGGAGACGTAGGAAATGATAGCTTGATTGGCGGTAGCAATAACGATGTCTTTGTCTTAAAAGCTGGTCATGGCTTTGATATTATCGGTGATTTTACCATCGGTCAAGACTCGATCGGATTAAGCGGAGGTTTGAGTTTTGGTCAGTTAGAATTAACTCAAAATACTCAGGGAACTATCATCAAAAACCTTTTGACAGGAGAGCAGTTAGCTGTTATCGCTGGCGTGAGTAAAGATGCGATAACCTCTGCTAATTTTCTGTTGATTTAATCAGGTTACGTTTAGGCGATCGCTTTCCCTTTAACTCAAAGCGATCGCCTTTTAGTATTTAAAACCCTAGAAGGCAGAAAGTAAGTAGGGGAGAGAAATGCTTCAAATCATAATTGTCGCCCTCTGAATGCTTCCCCGACAAGTTTGCAAACATACCTCCGATATCGATCGGTATAGCGATCGCACCCCGCCGCCACAACCTCTACTGAGAAGGTGTCAGAAATTTGCGAGCGAAGTATCAAGATTTCTCTACAACCCAACTTTTAATGACAATTTTGTGATAAAGAGTTATAAATACGGGGTGCTACCCTTCAGGGGTGTTGGTCAGGTATGGGGGGCAGCACCCTTACGCTATAAACCGGAGAAAAGGTTATGCCTGAGCTATTGCAGTGTATGGAGTGTGGTACCCAACTAAGTACCGACGTGGATAAATGTCCCCATTGCCATACAGAATATCCTCGCGGGGTGGTATGTCTAGGTTGTTTTGAAACTCTCAAACAATCGGAAGCAGTTAAACATGAGACTCACAGCACGCATTCTACTAAATATTTTCATGCCGCTTGCTATCATCAAGTCATAAAGCCCCTGATTTTAGATTCAAGCTTTTCTAGAGGAAATTTTACTCCTTCTAGTATAGGAAAAACTTACGATCGAAAGACTCTAAATGCGCTAATAAAAGCTGACGCTAAAAGAGTTAAGAAACAAAATAGTAGAAATCGCTATAAACATCTAAAAAAGATAGTCAGTAAAGTTTTTACCATCTTATTACTGTTAATAATCGAATTTATTTTTTGGGCAATAATCTTGAATTTAATGTTTGGAGAAATTGGATTAGCAATTGCATTTATAGTTACAGTCCTTCTTACTCTAGTAATTATGAAAGAGATGTAAAATTGACTTTTAGCTAATAGCTAGTAGCTAATTGAGGTCAATTAATAATCATAGAACTTACACAGCGATCGCCTAACGCCGCCAACAGGTGCGGTAAAGTCACCGC
>NZ_JAQMUA010000377.1:0-58606 GCF_028330895.1 Kamptonema animale CS-326
GCTTTCGACTTATTCGTAAGTCAAATTAATGGAAACAGGCTATTTGTGGCAGAAAAAGATCTAAACTCACCAGGCTTTCGACTTATTCGTAAGTCAAATTAATGGAAACTTGAACCTGTTGACCTTTTCCTTTCAACCCGAATCTTTCGACTTATTCGTAAGTCAAATTAATGGAAACTGAAAGCCGAATACCTGATCATCCCACTCCTCAACTTTCGACTTATTCGTAAGTCAATTAATTGAATAAAAACTAGAACGATCGCATAACCATAGAGCAAACTTTGGCAGCGATCGTTATTTTTTGGGAATTACAAAAATCAAGAAAATTTAGACTAAATATTTTGCTAAACTTAACAATAGTTAATGATGAAACTTAAATTAGCTCCCTTAAAGCAGTTAAACTTTTAACAAACTTCTGAAAATCTCTCAGATGAACGAGAATCCCGCACCAGAAACCAATGAAAGCTATCGAATTAACGCCACTCCCGACTCCAGCTCACCGACAGGGGTTTATATTCCTGCCACTTTTGAGGAAGCGATTACCGAGTTGGACAAAATGCTGCCAGTGGTCTTGAAACTCAAATTGCTGGAGGATTTTATTTGGGATTATCATTTTACTTTAGGATTGTGGCTGAGAAATAATTGGAATTTGTGGAAGCATCCGCCACTCGTTCAGAATTTGGTTGAGATGGGAGCCAGTGCCCACCCGGATGATTTGGGAAGCTTGTTATTGCGGGGCTATCAGAAATATCTTAAGTCCCCTCTCGGCTATATAGATTGGTTAGAGAACTTAGACGAGGCTCATATTAAGATACAAGAACGGTTGAAATTGTTACTAAACTGCGATCGCGCTATTGTCTGGGTACGGGACAATTCCCATCAGCATTTATGGACAAAAATCTTCATTTCCAATAAAATCCAAGAAGTAAGAATGCCACAGAGTTCTGGATTACCTGGGAAAATTATAGAGTCTCAAAAAACTCTTAATATTCCTTTTGATTTGTATGACCATCCCGGAAATGAAAATATGAGTGAAACAGATAAAAAGATTGGATATCGGTCTTGTAATTTATTGGGAATGCCAATTTTTAACACCGATGGAAACATGATTGGCGCTGTGTTGTTAACGAATAAAATCAAGCCGGGGCAGTTTCCACCTTACAATCCCCAAAACTGGCCGGAAGCCCCCGAATGTTGGCAAAATAGCTTTAGTGATGATGATGAGGCCTTCCTAAAGAAATTAAATCAACAAATTGCAACAGTGATTAACCGATTTACAGTAGAAGAATAAAGTACAGATCGCTAAATTATTAGAGATTTATTCCTTATTCACTAATAATTACCAATTCCCCATTAATAAACTTTGTCCCATACGGGCACCAATTGGCTTCAGCATCAAGAGAGTAGGGATTATTGTATTCTTGTAGAGATTCTGGTGTATCAACAGATTCCAACTGGTCAAGCGTAATGGAAAATGTGACTCGTTTGCATTCCTCCACGTTGGGGCATGGAATGAGGGGGCATTCAAGTTTTAGGGGGCAGGAGGTCATAATTATGGCGACATAAGGAAAAAATAAGGATGTCAAGATTAACATCTATCGCGTCTGTGCATCTATGCGATCGCACACAGATTGCTTACGGGCTAAGTCGTAGCGCTGTTGCACTTTTCATCGTTTCTATTCAGTTTGTCTGATGGACAGGTAAGCTGAAATAAAACCTTTTCCCACCATGACCGACAACATCACCACCCAACTCACCCAAGCTTCCAAAGGTCTGCTCTTCCCCAGTGAATCTGACGCGCCCTTCGAGGCGGTCTACTGGAAAGGCGACGGTCAACTCACCCCGGCGCAACTTTTACAACTGACTGACCACCCACCTAACGCCCCCGTGCAGGTGGTGGACATTGACAAATTCTTTGCGACCGCAACAAAGACGGAAGACTGGCATGAGGAAGAGGAACGGGAAACAGTGCAGCGGTTCCGGCAATTGGTCAAGGTACTCAAGGAGAACCTATCGCAGTTGCAGGTTTACCGAGTAGGTCAGCGCACTGTTGATGCTTACATTGTCGGCGTGACTCCCGCTGGCGATTTGGCGGGGCTGTCAACTCAGGTAGTAGAAACATAACAGTTTTTCAGTCTCAAGGTAGAGAAAAAAGCTTGAGCAAATAGTGAAACTTAAGCAGCTTTAATCAACCCAGAGGAATGTATGGCTCAATCTTATACAGTCAAAGAAGGCGATACGCTTTACGGTATTGCCGAACAGTTTTACGGCGACGGCAACGAATGGGAAAAGATTTACCAAGCGAATCAAGCAGTGATTGGAGACAACCCGGATTTAATTGAACCCGGACAGCAATTAACCATTCCTGACAAATAGTTTTACTGACTGTCAACCTTATTTTCAACAGATTGCTGAACCTGTGGCGGGACATTGGACAAGAAATTTAACCCCGTCTCGCGTTCGATTTGCTTCACCGAAACTCGAAAACTTTTCCACCCTTTGCCTTTGACGCTGGCATCGTTGGGCATCATCACCGCGATCGCCCGTGTGCCTGCGGTGACTCCTTTTAATCCTAATCCCGGCTGGTCTAACACTACAATCACTTTCCAAGTTTTTCCAGGCACGGCGATCTTTTGAGTTTTTCCAATACTGCCTTTACTCCCCACCGGCCCGGCAACAAGGTAAAGCTCTTTGCCTTGACTAACCAATTGACGGCAGTAATCCTCTAAGTCACCCCACACGCCGCGATTAAGTTCTGGGACTTGCGGCATCATATTCGACATAAAAAACGTGGCTGAGTTATCCACCTCGTTGCGAGTACGGTCAGCGCTTGGTGCAATGTGTCCCCGGTCGTAGCCACTGCCCGTGTAGTCGCCAGGCCGGACTCGATACCACCCAGTCGGTAAGGAATCATCAGGGCGGAAATTGTCTTGACGGTCAGCATTTCCAATCCAAGAGCGATTCAGTTGCCACGAAACCCAATTGGCAGTGTGAGTTTTGTTGTTGTAGCTCATGGTGTACTGAGACTTCACCATCAGGTAATTGTTAGCGCTGCTCGCGATATTAGGAGCGGCATTGCTGGGATTGCCCAGCAGCAAGTTAGGGTTGTTGGTTGCTGCGGCTGCGGGCTTTTGTGGTGCAACTTGAGGAGGTGGGGATGGTGGTAAAGGCTGAGGAGCTATCTGAGGTAAGCAACCACTTAGAAATCCTGCAATCAAAGCGATCGCTCCCCATTGATAATTCTTCCTCATCCTTTCCACTCCCTTGCTCATTTCTTGTCTGTCATTATGGCATTGAGCTGAGAACTGAGATGAGATAACGTTGCTGAATTACTTAAAATATTTATGTAAGGCTCGTTAAGTGCAATAAAACGCTAGCTTCATCGGCACTCACCAATAATTCGCCTTAGCCTTCCTCTTGTCGCATATCAAAATCCGACAGTCAATGTCACGGTTCTTGTTTAAGTAACCTCGTTTGTCGTATATTAAAATTCGACAGTCAATATACCAGCGTTTTTGTTGAGATGCCTCTGTTCGTCGTATATTGAAATCCGACAGTCAGTGAGTGAATAATGCGTAAACACAAAGTTGTTATAGGAATCTTAGCAAATGCAGGAGGTGTAGGCAAGTCAACGCTAGCCGTGCATTTAGCTCAAGAAGTCAGCCAGCGAGGGGTGAAAGTAGCGATTTTGGATTTAGATCCACAGCGCTCGTTAGATGTATTTTGTGGCTTGCCTGCTGCAAACGCAGAAAACAGCATCGTTCAGGTGCTTGCTAAAGACTTTGATGGCAAGTGGCCGCTGGTATCCGTTTGGGATAATCCCAGTATCGAAATGTGCCAAGGGCATCCGAGTATGGCACAACTAGCAGGCGACCTAGTGATTCGCAGACGCGGAGAGTATGTTTTAGCAGACAGATTGAAAGCCCATCCTCTCCCTCACGACCTAATAATTTTGGATTGCCCCGCCACGCTAGGAATCATCTGCGAGAATGCGATCGCAGCCAGCACAGGATTGTTAGTTCCTATTCAACTAGAGATGAAATCGGTGTCAGGAGTAGCAGACTTAGTGCAATGGCTCATTGGAACGGCTGAAGATTTAATGTTGGAACCACGCCCACCTATTTTGGGATTAGTACCCAGCTTGTACGACAAAAGCCGAGCCATCCATCGCCAGTATTTGCAAGAACTTCCTGAAATTGCAGCCAAGCTTCATGTGAAATTGTACCCACAAATTCGAGATTCAGCCGAGTTCAAAAATTGCAGCGCCAACGGCTTGCCTTTATCCAAATATCGCCCTGCTCACCCAGCTTGTAAGGATTTCAAAGCCATTGTCAATGATATTGTTACCTTAGCTCAGGAAGGACAAGCATAATGGCAAAGCTTCCTAAAATTGGCGATCGCTTCTCCGGCGCTTATCAAGCAACTGAACAAGCAGATCGCATTGCCTCATTGCAAGCAGAAGTGGAAAAGTTGCGAGTAGCTCAATCTCCAGAATTGGAGCAACAAATCGCCACTTTGCGAGAGCAGCTTTTAGCACAGTCGGGCGAACAAGAGATTGCTGTAGAGCAGATTGACCCAAATCCCTATCAACCTCGACAAACCATTACCCAAGAAAGCATCCAAACCCTGGCGCGGAGTATGGAAAAAGACGGACAAATTGTACCGCTGATAGTCATCCCCCAGGGCGATCGCTATCTCCTCTGGGACGGGCAGCGCCGCTTTGAAGCAGCCAAAATCTTAGGCTGGAAAACGCTACGGGCTGTCAGTGCGCCCATGCCCCCGGATTTGCACCGCAAAGCACTATTAACTTTCATCCACCACGAAGACCTCAACTCATTGGACAAAGCTGAGGCAATTGTCAAAGAAATTGCTGCGAATACGGGAATTGATAGTGAAGAAATTCCTACAGTGCTCTCAACAGTGTTGCGCCGTTTGGAACGTTCAGGGCTAGCTAATCAACTGACTGCCCTAGTAACGGCTGCGACAGAGGAACAGCAGGAGGGAGTGAAACGATTGGGAGTCAGTGAAACAGAGGAAAAATTGCTGTTAGCTTTATTGGATTTGGCTTTAAATCCGGCTTCAGTAAAGGCTAACTTGATGCCGATGTTGTCCATGCCCAAGGATTTGAAAGCAGCAATTCGAGAGCAAGGATTGAAAGGAGCACACGCCCTGGCGCTGACGGTTTTATCTGCTAAAACTTTAAAAACTTCAGAGCGTCAGGCCACGAAGGAGAGGATTGAAGCAACTAACCAAGTGGTTGAGAACGATTTATCGGTGGCAAAGACTCGCGAACTGATAGCTCAAATTAAAGCTAAATACCTCAAATCAGATGAATCCAAGGAATCGACGGAATCCAAACAAGTAACAGCCCTTCTCAGAGATGTAGAGAAATTATCACCAACGGTGATGGCTTCTGCTAACTCAGAACAACTTGTACAATTGCGCCAAGCTTTACAGCAGAAACTCTCACATATTAATGATATTCTTAATTAACCGTTTTTGTAACAGACTCAAACTACCAAAATCCTAAATACTGTCAAAAACTGTGGCAAAATGTATATCAAAACCATTGTCTCAAAAATTATGTGGGAAAAAGCAACTGACCTAATTTTCACAGGAGTTGTTCACTTGAAGGGAGATAGCCTCAAACATTTCTGGATAATGGACAAATCGCTCTGTGGAATCGAAGCAGAAGAGTTTAGAGTTGCCGAAGATGCGATCGTTACTTGTCCGCATTGCAGAGAGGAGCAGGGATTTTTCGAGATTCTCCCCTCCCCTAATGAGGTATAACCAAGCTTCTTTGTTAAACTTTACATCGTATTCTATTTTGTCAGTATTCCGGCTGTTCCCCTTACTTGCATAGACTCAGCAGCCTTCGATCGCAAAGATTTTAATTGAATTACAAGCAGTAGATAGATTTGGGCTGCGTATCTCCACCAAAACCATATCCAAGCTAAACTGATAATCGCCCAAATTTTTAGAATTATCTATGGGACAAGAAAGCGCAATATGATATCTGGGGAAATCAAAAGTCAAATAGATAAAATCTGGGATGCCTTCTGGTCGGGAGGTATTTCCAATCCCCTCGAAGTCATCGAGCAGATTACTTATCTGCTGTTTCTGCGTCGTCTCGACGATTTACATACTCTGGAAGAAAACAAAGCTAACCGGCTCAAGCGCCCAATGGAACGCCGGATTTTCCCAGAAGGGGAAGATATCAAAAAACGCTCCTACGATGATTTGCGTTGGTCGAGGTTCAAGCACTTTGCAGCGAAGGAGATGTTTGAGGTCGTCAACGATCATGTTTTCCCTTTCCTGCGGACTTTGGGAGGCGATGGTTCGACTTACGCGCACCACATGAAGGATGCCCGCTTCACAATTCCGACACCGGCCCTGCTTTCTAAAGTGGTGGATTTGCTGGATGGTGTACCGATGGAAGACAGGGACACTAAAGGCGACCTTTACGAATATATGTTGGGCAAGATTGCCTCGGCTGGACAAAACGGACAGTTTCGCACGCCGCGCCACATTATTCAGTTGATGGTGGAACTGACTGCACCCAGCCCAGGCGATGTGATTTGCGATCCAGCTAGTGGGACTTGCGGTTTTCTGGTGGCTGCTAATGAATATCTGCGATCGCATCACCCGGAAATTCTGCGCGATACCAAGATGAAGCAACATTTCCACCATCAGATGTTTCACGGGTTCGATTTTGACAATACCATGCTGCGGATTGGCAGTATGAATATGCTTTTGCATGGAGTAGAAAACCCGGATGTGCGCTATCAGGATTCGCTGGCACAGGAACATTCTGATGATGAAGAATCTTATAGCCTTGTCCTCGCTAATCCGCCTTTTGCTGGTTCGTTAGACTATGAGAACACGGCTAAAGATTTGCAGGCGATCGTCAAAACTAAGAAAACTGAATTGCTATTTCTGGCTCTGTTTTTGAGATTGCTCAAGCCTGGGGGACGGGCGGCGGTAATTGTGCCGGATGGGGTGCTTTTTGGTTCTACAATGTGAATGCTGACGGGTTGAGTTTGGACGATAAAAGAACCCCTTTGCTTTCTGATGAAAAATTAGGTGCTGTGCCTGCTACTCAGTTAACAGCAGAGGAACATACTAAGAATAATCTGCCGGATGTGTTGAGTCGTTGGCAACTGCGGAATACTACAGAACGAGAGCGACTCCGCACGGCTCAGAGTTTCTGTGTACCCAAGGTTGATATTGCGACTCAGGGGTATGACCTCAGTCTGAATCGTTACAAGGAAGTGGTGCATGAAGAAGTGGAACATCGCACACCTAAAGACATCCTCGCTAATTTGGTAAAGTTAGAGGCGGAAATTCAGCAGGGGATGAAGCAATTGGAGGGGCTGCTGAAGTGAGTAGATGGGAAACTGTCACATTGGAAGACGTAACCGTTAATGGGTCACATGGTCTCAAGCGAGGGCCTTTTGGTGGAGCCATAAAGAAGGATTCCTTTGTTTCTGACGGATACAAAATTTATGAGCAAAAACACGCTATTTACGGCGACTTTGACAGTGGCTCTTACTTCATTACTGAGACTCGATATAGGGAATTAAAGAGTTTCGCTGTGGAACCAGGAGATTTGATTGTGAGCTGTTCAGGAACTTTAGGTCGTGTGGCGGTCGTTCCGCCAACTGCAAAGCCAGGAATAATAAATCAGGCTCTATTGCGAATTCGCCCGAAGTCAAACCTTGTATCTCCCCGATTTCTCAAGATGTTGCTTGAGACTCCCGATCTTCAATCCCGTCTATTTGGAAGTGCGGGCGGTTCCGCCATAAAAAATGTCAAACCACTTTCTGAAATACGGCAAGTAAAGTTTCATTTACCAGACTTGCATGAACAGCAACGCATTGCAGAAATACTCGATCTCGCGGAAGAACTCAGGTCTAAACGTCGGGAGGCGATCGCACAACTCGACACCCTCACCCAAGCCGTCTTCCTAGAGATGTTCGGCAATCCAGTTACTAATCCGTTCAAGTTTCCTTTTTTACCTCTTGAAAATGTGATATCTCGCTCATTTCAAAATGGTGCTTACTTTCCAAAAGAAGCTTACTGTAATGAAGGTGGCGTTGAAATGATTCACATGAGCGACGCATTTGAGGGTATCGTTAAGCGTGGCAATTTGAAGCGTGTGGTTTGTTCTCAGCAAGATATAGAAAAATACAAGCTGTCGAACACAGACCTAATAATTGCTAGACGCTCCCTAAACTATGAGGGGTCTGTAAAACCTTGTCTAATACCCTCCTCAAATGAGCCATTAATTTTTGAATCATCGCTGATACGGATTACACCAAACCCTGAAAAAGTAAAAATTCTCTACTTGTTTTATTACATCTTGAATCCGTATGTGCGTGAACGGTTCATTTTCCCGTTTGTTACCCAATCAACCATATCAGGTATTAATCAGGGAAATCTTGCAAAAGTCCTTCTAATGCTTCCACCGATTGATTTGCAAAACGAATTTGCCCGTCGCGTCGAAGCTGTAGAAAAACTCAAAGCAGCACACCGCGCCTCACTGTCAGAACTTGATGCCCTCTTCGCCTCCCTCCAACATCGTGCATTCCGAGGAGAGTTATAGCCATGCGTGGAGAATTCATTGGAGTTTGGTCTGAATCTTGGCGGGAAATATGGAGCAAACTTGCCCGACATACCAAAGCACCTGATGACCTGTTTATCGAGCTTTACCGAGAGTTAGTTAAGGTATTCATTATCCCACCGAATCAGACGAGCGATGAAAAAGTATTGGCTGAGAAAAGATTTGCGGAAATCGTCAGTGATCCAGCACAGGCGAAAAAGGTGTTTATGAAAACAAAGTCTAGCAGCTTATGTGGCGAACGGTTTCTTGTGAAGTTCTTTGAGCGTGCCTATCAGGTCGTAGAAGATTTGGGAGGCGATTTACTTGCCAACCGCTATTTCAATTTAGTTAATGCCTTTATAAATAAGTACAGCCTGCGTTATGACTTGAGACGGCCTTGCTTTCTTCACCCAACACTTTCTGGGATATTTGCAAATCTCATGCGTGACATCAAAACAGCGACCACGCAAGATGCTCACCTCAATAGCCTTATGAAAGACTTCGAGAGCGCAATCCGCGATCTTCGGATTGAATGCTCAGATACTAGAATTAAAACTTGTATTCAGAAACAAATCAATCTGATGGAGGCGATGGGCGCACGCTATCCAGGGGTAAACAAAACAACTTTGGGCGACATCTGCGATCAGGTTGGAACTTGGCCACATGGCGCATTAAAGGAATCCTTGAAAAGGATATATGGATTTGCCTCTGACTATCCTGGAATCAGGCATGGAAGCAATTCTAAGGGTGTAATTAGGGATATTGAAATGCGTGACATGGTAGCAGTGTCTATTCTTCTTGCTGGTTTTACCCTATCTGACAGACCAAATCAACGCTGATATTGTTTACCGAGGAGAATTATAACATGAAAGCCACCGAAGCCAAGCTACTCGCCTTTATCAAGAAGTCCCCGCAGTTCGTTATCCCCATTTACCAGCGTACCTACTCGTGGACAGAAAAGGAATGCCGACAGTTGTGGGAGGACATCCTGCGTACTGGCTCCAACGATGACATTACTGCTCACTTCGTTGGCTCTATTGTCTACATCGAAAAAGGACTTTACCAAGTATCAAGCCAGTCACCACTACTGGTAATTGACGGACAGCAACGCCTCACAACAGTTACATTATTAATTACAGCACTGGCTAATGCCCTTGATGATACTGAGCCAGTAGAAGGTTTTTCACAGCGCAAATTACGAAACTATTATTTACTTAACCCTGAAGAAGATGGAGAACAGCACTTCAAACTGATTCTTTCGCAAACTGATAAAGATTCACTTATAGCCATTCTCAATAAATCCGAGCAACCCAAAGACTATTCCATCCGCGTGACAGAAAACTTAAAACTTTTCGACTCGTTGATTAAAGATTCTAAGGATAAGCTAACGACTATATGCAAAGGACTAGCAAAACTGTTAGTTGTAGATGTTGCCCTTAGCCGAGATCAGGACAATCCACAACTCATTTTCGAGAGTATGAACTCCACTGGTCGCGAGCTAAGTCAAGCCGATCTAATCCGTAACTACATCCTCATGGGACTGGAACCTCAGCTCCAGACTAAGCTTTATGAGCAATATTGGCGACCTATGGAAGTAGAGTTTGGACAAGAGGCTTATGGTACACACTTCGACAGCTTCATGCGCCATTTTTTAACAGTGAAAACTGGTAATATTCCTAATCAGGGAGAAGTTTATGAAGCATTCAAAGCTCATGCCCGATCGCCGAATGTAGCTAAGGGAGGGGTGGAGCCAATGGTAGCTGATCTTCGCACGTTTGCCCGTTACTACTGCGCCATGACATTGGGCGCTGAACCAGACCCTGACCTTAGATTAGCCTTCCAAGACCTGCGAGAGTTGAAGGTGGATGTAGCTTACCCCTTCCTCTTGGAGCTTTATCACGATTATGCTTCGGGTGATTTTCCCAAGGCGGACTTTCTGACAGCAGTACGGCTGGTTGAATCCTATATATTCCGTCGTGCCATCTGTGCCATCCCTAATAACTCGCAAAACAAAACTTACGCCACCCTCACAAAAGCTGTTAAGAAAGATCGCTACATCGAAAGCATTCAAGCTTACTTGCTTCTATTGCAATCATATCGGCGCTTTCCCAACGATGAGGAGTTTAAGCGCGAACTGCAAACCAAAGACCTCTACAAATTCCGCAGTCGCAGTTACTGGATGCGTCGCCTGGAAAATCACAAGCGCAAGGAACAAGTGTTGGTGGACGAGTACACCATCGAACACATTCTGCCCCAGAACGAAAACCTTTCTTCAGCCTGGAAGACAGCACTGGGCGTAGAGTGGCAGCGAATTCAGCAGACTTACCTACACACCATCGGCAACCTGACTCTTACTGGATACAATTCGGAATACAGTGACAAAACATTTGCTCAAAAGCGTGATATGCCAGGAGGCTTTAAAGAAAGTCCACTGAAGCTAAATCAGGGGCTTGGAATGGTAGAACAGTGGGATGAAGATGCTATCCGGCAACGGGCAGACCGACTTTCTACCATAGCTCTCGATGTCTGGGCAGCCCCTAAACTAGAAACCAGCGTGCTTGAGTGCTATAAATCCAAGCCCGCCCAACAAGGCTATACCATAGCAGATCACCCATATTTGGTTTCGGGGCCAATGGCAGAGGTGTTTAAAGTATTCAGGAAAGAAGTTCTTGCACTTGATGACTGCGTGACCGAGGAATTTCTCAAGCTTTACGTTGCCTACAAAGCAGAGTCCAACTTTGTGGATATAGTACCGCAAGCCAAACGGTTACGCATCTCGTTAAATATGCCATTTCCCGAAATCAATGATCCCAAAGGCCTTTGCAAAGATGTATCGAGTGTAGGGCGCTGGGGTAATGGTGATGTAGAGGTTGGTCTGGCATCGCTTGATGAGTTGCCTTATGTGATAGGGTTGGTGCGACAGTCACTTGAAAGACAGATGGGAGGCATAGAGTAGTCCAATGAATAACTTTGCTTTCCTCCAAGCTGAATTCCCTACAATTTATGAATCCGCCAAGAAAGCAGTTGATGCAGTACATCCCGACCCTCGTACTGCCTGCTTTTATGCCCGTCGAACTTTGGAGTTAACCGTAAATTGGTTATATAAATACGATAATTCCCTAGAACTGCCTTATCAAGATAACCTAAGCGCCTTGATTCACGAACCTACTTTTAAAAACTTAGTAGGTGAAGCAATATTTAACAAAACAAGAGTCATTATCAAACTAGGAAATCAGGCAGTCCACAGCGCCAAACCTATCTCTATTAATGATGCTATAAATGCAGTCCGGGAGTTGTTTCACGTTACATACTGGTTAGCACACACCTATGGACGCAGCAGCAAACCAAATGCGGGGCTTACCTTCAACTCTGACGCATTGCCCAAGACTGCACCAGTTCCTAAGCAAACCATTGAACAACTTCAGAAACTAGAAACTCAACTACGAGATCGCGATGAAAAGCTCTCAATACTTCTAGCAGACAAAAACGCAATTGATGAAGAACTGAAACAACTACGGGCAGAATTGGCAGCAGTCAAAAAAGCCAGTATCACCCAGCCAGATACCCACGATTATTCTGAAGCAAAAACCCGCGATATTTTTATAGACCTTTTGTTAAAAGAAGCCGGATGGAACTTAGATCAACAACGCGATCGGGAGTTTCCGGTTACAGGGATGCCCAATTTATCAGGTCAAGGTTTTGTTGATTATATCCTCTGGGGCGATGATGGTAAACCTCTGGCAGTTGTAGAAGCTAAACGTACCCGAAACGACCCCCGCACCGGGCAACAACAGGCTAAATTATATGCCGATTGTTTAGAAACGCAATTCAATCAACGTCCGATTATTTTCTACTCCAATGGTTACGAACATTGGCTGTGGGATGATACTAATTACCCACCGCGACAGGTGCAGGGATTTTATAAAAAAACTGAATTAGAATTACTTACACAGCGCCGGACTACCCGCAAATCTTTAGCAGCAGGCACCATTAACCCTAGCATTGCCGAACGCTATTATCAAACTCGTGCCATCCGTCACATTACGGAAGCCTTAGAGACTGATAAAGACCGCAAAGCCCTGATAGTCATGGCGACTGGTGCAGGCAAAACCAGAACCGCGATCGCCTTAGTCGATCTGCTGATGCGTTGTAACTGGGCTAAACGGGTTCTATTTCTAGCAGATCGTGTAGCTTTGGTAAATCAGGCAATCAATGTATTTAAGAAACATCTCCCCGATGCCGCGCCAGTAAACTTAGTCACAGAAAAAGATACTGAAGGACGAGTATTTGCTTGCACCTATCCAACCATGATGGGATTAATTAATGATACCCGCGACGGTCAGCGTCGTTTTGGCGTAGGGCATTTTGACCTAATTATTATTGATGAGGCTCACCGATCTGTTTTTCAGAAATACCGCACAATTTTCAACTACTTTGATTCTGTCCTGCTAGGGCTAACCGCTACACCAAAGGATGAAATTGACCGCAACACTTACGGACTTTTTGACTTAGAGAATGGCGTACCTACCGATGCTTACTCGCTTGAAGATGCCGTAAACGATGGTTATCTAGTCCCCCTGAAAGCAGTATCAGTGCCGCTTAAGTTTCAGCGACAAGGCATTAATTATGGTGAACTCTCTGAATCCGAAAGAGAAGAATGGGATGCGCTTGAATGGGACACAGAAGGTAATGCCCCTGAGCGCGTAGAAGCAGAAGCAGTCAACAAGTGGTTATTCAATAAAGATACCGTGGATAAGGTACTAGAGCATCTGATGACTAGGGGGTTAAAGGTTGCTGGGGGCGATCGCTTGGGCAAAACCATTATCTTTGCTAAAAACCAAGATCATGCCGATTTTATTGCTGAACGATTTAACACCAACTACCCACACTTTAAGGGTGAATTTGCCCGCGTTATTACCTTCAAAACCACCTATGCTCAAAGCTTGATTGATAACTTTTCCCAAAAAGATAAAGAACCTCATATCGCAATCTCAGTGGATATGCTCGACACAGGGATTGACGTGCCAGAGGTAGTTAATCTGGTGCTGTTCAAAATTGTTCGCTCCAAAACTAAGTTCTGGCAGATGATAGGACGAGGTACGAGGCTATGCCCTGACCTATTTGGACTGGGGCAAGATAAACAATTTTTTTACCTGTTTGATTATTGCCAAAATTTAGAGTATTTTCAACAGAACTCAGAGACTATTAATGCACCCATAACTAAATCCTTGGGTCAGCAATTGTTTACCGCTCGATTAGAATTAATCGGAGAGCTAGATAAAAAAATACCTGAAAATCAGTCAATAAGTCAAGCAAATCTGAACAAGCTTCAAGACTATCAAGCTGCCTCAGAAGAACCCACTACCGATGCAGAATTGCGCCAGGAACTAGCCAATTTACTTAATACAGAAGTTGCAGCTATGAATACTGAAAACTTCATAGTGCGACCTAAACAACGATTCGTAGAGAAATATGCTAATTCCGCAGCATGGGCATCGTTATCGCTCGATGATTTTCTGGAACTTAGTCAAGAAATAGCTGGTTTGCCCTCCCAATTGGAAACAGAAACAGAAGAAATAAAAAGATTTGATGTTCTGATGCTGAAGTTACAATTAGCAATCCTGCGCTCTGACTCTACGTTTAAGCGTTTGCAAGAACAAGTGAAGTCAATTGCTGGGTTACTAGAAGAAAAATCAGCAATCCCTTTCGTACAAGAACAGTTAGCCCTGATTCAGGATGTACAAACCGATGACTGGTGGCAAGATGTTACCTTACCAATGCTGGAGGTATTACGCAAACGCTTACGGGGGTTAATAAAGTTAATTGAGAAACAAAAACGCCAACCTATTTACACCGACTTTGAGGATGTAATGGGGGATGAGATAATAGTAGAGATGCCTGGTTTTACAGCATTAGATAACTTTGAGAAGTTCCGTGCTAAAGCCAGGGCTTTTTTGCGATCGCATCAAGATTATGTGGTTATTTTCAAGCTACGAACTAACAAACAACTCACTGCATCGGATCTATCTGAACTAGAGAAGATACTGCTAGAGAACAAATTAGGGGTTGAGGAGGATATAGTTCGTGCTAAAGAAGAATCGCATGGGTTAGGTTTGTTTGTTCGCTCCTTAGTTGGACTAGAGCGGGAGGTAGCCAAACAGGAATTAGCTAAGTTTATATCTGGTAAAAATCTTAACTCCAATCAGATTGAATTTGTGAATATGATTGTGGATTATCTAACCGCACATGGCGCAATGGATGCAGCAATCCTCTATGAATCCCCATTTACCGACATTACGCCACAGGGGCCAGACGGATTATTTACTTCGACTCAGCTAGATGAATTATTTTCTATTCTTGAAGAAGTTTCTACACGGGCTGCTGCATAAGGCACAGCAGTAAAACCTGGGGCGTTACAAATAATCTTGTCTGAAGCCCAATTATGCCATAAGCCGAGATAGGCATCACCGTGCCAAAACGGGAAAATTGTACGCTAAGGTCGTTGAACTGCACTACTGCTATACCCTTGATGTGAATGTTGAAATTGCTTTTTGGTATGGAGAACCCGTTAAAAGTCCATAACGCCTGAAGTTAGAACCTGAGTTAATCAATACTTCGGACACTTTTTCAGGGGCAACGGTAGAATGAGGGTTTTAGGCTCCCCGATGCCCCAATTTTTAACGTTAGAATAAGGATTCCAGCCGTTTTCCTCAAAACTGTCCGGACTATTGTTAATAACAAATCTAATGATATTCCTCTGGCTCCAACCTATCCTCTGACGGTTGGCGAATGAGGTCAGCGCTAACCCATTGACGGACGGGCGGCGTGCCCATCTCTACGAGGTAAATTCGGCAGAACTGTTTACCAATGCCCGTAAGGAGTTTGAGTTGTCTGATAATTTTGCCTTCCAACCATCGACCGTTCCAAAATACTTCGCAGGGAATGTCGGCTAACTTATCCTCAGTAATAAGTTCATCTGATATATTTTTTAATTCCTGGTCACTCTTTTCAATTTTGATATTTAGCGGTGGCTTTCCCTCTAAATCATAATATTCGTAACTTTTCTCGTAATTCTCCCAGTTTTTGGGAAGCAGAAAATAAAAGCAACTGATGGCAGTCAGTAAACAAACGGCTAAGAAAAATGCTTCTACCAGAAAAAACAGAAAAAAATCTACGTTATGAGGCAAGGGAGCGGCTGCTTTCTCCAAAGCTGTTGTAACGAGAGAAAAACAGCAAAAAATAGCTAATAGTCCTAACATTAGGAAAAAGAATCTAGCACTACTTATCGTTTTCATTTTTATTTAACAGTTAATAGTTTTGCCACGAAAGCAGAAGGACGATCGCCACTCAATTCTAAATAATCCATCGCCCTAGTCATGCCCACGTACAACAGTCTCGCTTCATCAGCAATTGACTGAGATTGAGTAGGCATAAAACCAATGCCGGGAATAAATACTACTGAAAATTCTAGACCCTTGCTGCTGTGTATTGTTAATAATTTTACGCTTTGAGCTTCGGGGTGGTAGTAGCGGCTATTACTATCAGCATTAAGCCATTCTACAGGGATATCGACATTTTTCAAAGCCTGATGAAGGGATTGCCCCATGAATCCTACACGGTAAATAATCGCTATCTCATTCCAAGCTATACCGCGCTCTCTATACTCGCGAATGCGATCGCATATATGCCTTACCTCAGCGGCAAAACTAGAGCAGCGGCTAAATGTGGGTTTTGCTCCATGTCTGCCCACAGTTTCGGGTTGAAGAAGTACGGGCGCATCTTCTTCGCTATCTTCCGTAGGCTGCATGATATTTTTCGCAAACTGATAGGCAAAGTGCAAAATTTCTTCAGTGTTGCGGTAATTGAGTTTAAGAATTGTAGTTCTTCCCCTTGCCTGAATGCCCACACTGGCAAAACTAAACTTACCGAGTTGTTTCTTTTCATAAATACTCTGAGCATCGTCGTAGAGAACCAATAATGAATTAGTTTCGGGGTCAACCATCTGTACGATTAATTTAAACCAACTCGGGTGAAAATCATGCCCTTCATCCAGTAGCACTGCCCCATATTTGCCCTTGGGTATTTTTTCTTGCTCTACCCCTAAAATCACTTGCGATACTAACTGCTCCACAAATTCGTTGCCTCGGTACATGGTGCGATCTGGTAACGGTAGGTTATGGAGTCTTAATTGTTCAGCACACCAACTATGAAAATGCTGTACCATGACTTTACCCTCAGCAATGCCTTTATCTTTGAGCATTTGCCTAAGCTTTGATGCTAAGGAAATATTGAAGCACAGTACCAATATCGGTTTGTCGCTTTGTTCTGCTAAAAACTGACAGCGGTAAACCAGAATTAAGGTTTTACCTGACCCTGCCACACCATGAATTACACGATGTCCACCGCGTAGACTTCGCGCTAACTGCTCTTGCTGCAAGTCCATGATTCTAATCAGGTCAGGTGCGATCGCCACTGGTGTAATTTCTGTATCGTCTTCTGGCTCTGGTAATAGTGATGGTTGAATGGCAATATCAGGGAAAATATGCCAGCGGATGCGATTAATTTGGTGTGGGGTGAGAGGGCGCTCGAACTGATAAGGAAACATATCCCACAAACGTTGTTGAAAGTCACCCTCATCAACGCTTTCCAGCATTTCATCTTTACAAATAACTAGGTTAGATTCGATAACTTCTCCTAAGCCTTGTTTCTCGAAAACTGAGCGCGTAATGTTAGTAAAAACCACGCCGTAACCGTAAGGAATTATGCACTTACCAGCGTAGGGATTGCTGAAGTTGTGGACTAAATCGGCATCGCGTTCTAGCAATTGCACGGCATGAAATACATACTTTCGCGCTTGCTCTAAAGGGTTATTTACTTGTTTGGGATTGTTAGTGTAGCGATCTAAAATTGTCCAACTTGCCCTCGTCACATTGCGGATGGTGTCTAACTTCCAGTCTTTGACTTCTAATACCAATAACCCTCGAATGGGATGCAAGATGATGAAATCGGGGTGTAGTTGCTTTTTTCCAATGGGCACATCATACCAGATGAGGTAATCCCGATCGAGCTTTTGTTCTAACCGCATGGCCAAGCGTCTCTCTCCCGGTGTCATGCGGGATTCGCAACTGTTGAGTGAGGGAATCAGACAGGGCATGGTGGGGTGGGCTAGAGGATATTTGCATTTTATGTCTATATCCTCCAATCTCCTTCTCAACTTCATGAAAAGCGCGGAGTACCCTGTTTTTTAACCATTCAATGCAAAAGCGCATCGCGATGCGTTTTTGATACAGGAGTGAGAGGAAAAGCGCGATCTATCGCGTTTTTGGTGTGGAGGCGATCGCTTTAGTAAGACAGAGACGGTGCAAATTCACCTCAAGATATCCCGCACGTTGTTTAACTCTTTTTGTTCTGAAGGCAAGTTTAACGGATATCCCAGTTGAATCGCACGATTCTTCGTGGCTTCAGAAAAGAAATCGGGCCCTATAAAGTTATGACAGGTTGCCCAGTAAACCGGATAGTCAGAACGGTTATATCCATACCACTCACCTCCTGGATTAAGAAAATGAGCATAGTATTTGTTTTCTGACTTAAAAATGTAAACAGGTCTAATGGTTGAGCAGTAGACATAACCTGTTTTGGAAGGAGCAAAATTCCCTGATGGCTCCGCCCCCATTGGCCAGGAACGGGTTGCTAACTCTACGGAATAGAGAGTTCCATCGCTTCCTTTCTCCAGCAGTGTCTTTCTAAAAAACTTTTGCTCCCAACAGCGTCCCATGTGGCAATTTCCAGGCAGAATCAAATCGGCAAATGCTGGCAGAGCTTGGGAGATGATGGTTATGACAATGGTTAATGGCAGTAATCTTTTTTGCATACTACATGGCAATCGTCCTTACCATTCACAAATTAAACCGATCGCATCTTAAGCCACAGAAAAAATTTATTGAGTTTTTATTCTAGGAGTATAGCCTAAATTCCCCTCTTCTGTCCCTCTCGGCAGAAAATTTTCTGGAACTACTGGTTTTTCAGGCTGGCAAATCCAGAAGCCTAAATTGTTGAGAATGGCTAAAATCCAGCGATCGCAAGGCGAAAGCCTTTTTCTATGCTCGAAGGGACAAAAGAGGGTTCATATCATATCCGGTCGATTACCATGAATAAAAACCTATGGAAATATTGTTACAAAGGGATCGTCATCATGGGCGATCGCGGTTGACATGATATCCGGGGGCGAAAACGAGGCTAAAGTGCTTACCCTATAAGCTTTATGGCTGTCAATCCCTTTTGATAAAATGACTTTTTATTGCAAACCAAACTCAGTATGAACTCGACCCACTCCTGACAGGAGTCAACAGCATTATTAACAAATTAAAAAAATAATTGAGGTGTCCTAGTTAGCGATAGTGACATCTCGGTAATCCCTAGATAGTATGAGTTTATAAGGGTAATTTGAGTCTTGATTAATACACGAGATAATGTTTTTGGCTGGTGAAGTACCAGCAACAAAACCAATATAGGAAAGAGGTGTCCGTATAGCCTCTTTTTCGATCCACTGAAATGTAAAGGGAGAAAAGATGTGTCTCTAAATCTATCGGAAGAAGTCACTATTATGGCAACTTCACAACTTACAGGTCTATACCTTGCCTGGAGAGGAACAGACGAACATCTCAACATCATGTCCTCCTCAGACGGGGAACAGTTCGGAGAGAAGATTGTCCTGTCTGACACTAGCCACGTTGGGTTGGCGCTGGCGGTTTTCAACAGTCGGCTCTACTCTGCCTGGACGGGAACAGATGACCACCTCAACATTATGTCCTCCAGAGACGGGAAAAATTTTGAGAACAAGGTCGTGCTACCTGAAACCAGCAAGAGTGGACTGGCACTGGCTGCTTTCAACAATCAACTCTACATTGCTTGGAGAGGAACAGACAACCATCTCAACATTATGTCTATAGGTCAGGAACAGTTCGGAGAGAAGATTCTCCTGTCTGACACTAGCCACGTTGGGCTGGCACTGGCTGTCTTTAACAATCGGCTCTACCTTCCATGGACAGGAACAGACAACCATCTTAACTTCATGTTCTCCACAAACGGGAAAAATTTCGAGCAGAAAGCCGTCTTGTCTGATACCAGTCTTAGCGAACTGGCATTGATTGGAGTGTAATCAGTGCTTGAGTGTACTACGTTTCTAGGTTCTTTGCTATAGAGAGACGAGTGCATGACGATTGAATTTAGAACCCACAGGGGCGATTGACGCTTCGCGCCAGCGCTCAAAGCGATCGCACTTTTGATCGGAGACTGCGATCGCTCCTTGAACTAGCTTTCACATACTCAGCAAGCGCAACAAGTTTGACGATAGCTACACTATTCTCTTGCAGTTCCTAGAGAAGTTGACAAAACGACCACGCACAGGAGCTGAATGAGGTTGGCAACTCTCATGTTGGGTTTTGAATTAGAGGTGAAAAGTAATGATACTTTCATCGACTATCTCAAAGAGTTGGCAAACAAGCTAAAACTTGCCTTTTCAAAAAGCACTCTATTTTTCAAAGGAGACTATCATGAATATGGCACAAGAAATTCTTAATGCTCACAATTTTTACCGTTTAGAAGTTGGTATTCTTCCTCTGAATTGGTCAGATGAATTAGCAGCACAAGCACAAGAATGGGCAAATCACCTCTCACAAAATACATTATTCGAGCATAGTGGAACTGATGGCCAAGGAGAAAACCTTTGGATGGGTACCTCGCATGGCTTCTCTTTTACTCAAATGGTAGATGTTTGGGGCGATGAAAAAAAATATTTCGTGTATGGAACTTTTCCCAATGTTAGTTCTACAGGGAATTGGGCTGATGTCGGACACTATACTCAAATTGTCTGGAGTAATACTACACAAGTAGGATGCGCTGGTGTTGATGGTGATGATGGAAACTATAGGTTAGTTTGCCGTTATACTGCTCCTGGAAACGTTATAGGTGAAAAACCTTTTTTACGTTCGATGGGAGAAAATATAAGCGTCAGTGAGCGATCGTTCTCCGGGTGAGTTTATCAGCTACGGGGTCAAAACTTCAAGGTAAGGCGCAAAAGTGCGATTATCGCGTTTTTGCGCTTAAAAAGCATAACCAGCCAGAGGTATCGCTCTAATGCTGAGTTGTCTCGTTATCCCAGAGAATTTGAGAGATCAGGGCAAAATCCTTATCCGTAGGTTCTTTACCCAATGTTTCAGTCCAAGATTTTCTCAATTCTTGCCAAGCTTCGGGTGTTGCTGGTTTGCGGGTGAGCAAGGTAATTAATTGAGTATCGGATAGGTTTAATTTTTCAATGGGTGGGTTTGTCATATTTTTCTTATAATGGCATTAGATTGCAAGTCACTACACCTAGCTTTTACTTAAGTCATGTTTAGGCTAGGAAAGTGTGGATGTTGTTTAAGCCAAGCTCTTACGGTACGCTCCAGATTAATTCGATATAATTATGGAATTCAACCCAAACAACAATGTTGTTAAACTCTGTCTTCAAGGTATGGGCATGGAAGAAAAAGGCAAACCTGAAGAAGCAAGTAAACTGTTTCTTCAAGCCTGGAACGAAGCGACATACGACTTTGAAAAATTTATTTCAGCCCATTATGTAGCTCGATATCAAAAAAATGTTTCCGACCAATTAAAATGGCTCGAAACAGCTTTGCAGTTGGCATTAAAAATAAATAACGACACTGTTAAAAGTGCTTTCCCTTCTCTATATTCAAACATTGCCAAATGCTATGAGGACTTAAACGAACCTGACAAGGCAAAAAAGAATTATGAATTAGCAACTTCGTTTAAGGATAAACCTTCTGACAAAGGCCCCTTTTATCATGGGACGAAAGCAGATTTGCAGGTGGGCGATTTGCTGATAGCAGGAGGGAGTTCTAATTACAAACCTGAACTCAAAATGAATCACATTTATTTCACAGCCCTTGTTAATGGGGCGGGACTAGCTGCTGCATTAGCAAAAGGCGAAGGACGGGAACGAGTTTATATCGTTGAACCGACAGGGGAGTTTGAAAATGACCCGAATGTTACAGACAAAAAATTTCCGGGCAATCCGACACGCTCCTATCGCTCACTCGCACCATTAAAAATCGTTGGCGAGGTAACAGATTGGGTGAGACAAACACCTGAAGAACTCCAAAAATGGCGTGAAAAGTTGGCCAGTAACAAAGGAGAAATTATTAATTAATTTCTGAAGAGAATAATTAGTGTATGAGGATGCGCTCGCCTCCCAAGGCCCTAAATATTCTAGCAAGTTAAGCCGTAGGTAAGCAAAAACCCGGAAATCCGCGATCGTGTTGTACGGGGACAAAAGCGCGAAGCTGCGCGTTTTTGATTATTAAGGAAAGGGATTAATGATCGGACAGTCGATTTTATCGGAGTCAGCCGCCATTTTTTTGATTTTCTTTAGTACAGCTAAACAATCTCCCAAAGCCCTGTGTTCTCCATTAAGAGGCTGCCATTTGTAGTTTTTATAGTAGTAACTCCAGTTGCCCACCCACTGAGCTACCCACTCCATTATGCACTCAGAATAACGTAGGTTTATTATTGGTAAGCCGTGAAGGTTACAGCAGTAGTTCAACACCTTAATATCAAAATTAGAATTGTAGATGAAAACTCGTTTATCTGTAAGAGCTGCCACAATATAAGGATAGATTTCAGGAAAAGTGGGAGCCTGTGCCACCATTTCATCAGTTATGCCATGTACTTGTGTGGCTTCAGTGGAAATGGGAATAGTAGGCTTTATTAGTGTGTTTAGCAACGATTGACCTCTGGCATCAACAATGGCTATTTCTACTATTTCAGCCTCATTGAATCCCGTTGTCTCTGTATCCAAAACTACCCAGTCGTTAAGTGTTAATTGTTTCCTTGCCCATTTTACCGCTTTAACTCTATCTTTTTCAATGAATCCTACCTCCTTGTACCATTCGTCGTAAGCGCTCTTGTATCTTGCTTTAGCCCTACTGATTTCTAAAGCTTCTAATTGTTTCTGGGTTGGCTGTCGCTTTGGCTTGCATGACTCTGGATTTGCCGGATCGTAGAGTAATAAATCATACTTGCGAGTGGGGATGATTCCAACTGCTTTTACTGGCTTTAATCCCATTTCTGCAAGCTGTTTTTTGGTTTTTAGGTGTGGCGGTGGTTCGTCTGCTTCCCCCCACCATTTATAAGTTTTAATCTCCATAAGCTGTTAAGCATTTAAATCATTTATTCTGATTGCTATCAAAATTTCGATGTAAACAATTTGGAGTTTTGCTTATACCCAGTTTAAATGCTTAACAGCTTACCCTACTGTCATCAAAACCCCAAATGTTGTACAGCCCGTCGCTTCGTTTCTTCGCCCCGGCGGTCATACTTAGCTGTCGTCACCGGAGAAGCGTGACCCGCCAACTTCTGCACGGTGACGATATCTACCCCAGCATCGAGGAGGTCTGAGCAAAACGTGCGGCGGAAGTCGTGAGGCGAGAAAGAATCCACCCCGGCGAGTTTAGCCCGCCGCTGCAAAATCTTCAAAACACCATCGGGAGTCATCCGCCGAAATTGAATTTCTCCTCCCTTGCGAATTGGAGCAAGCAGCGGGCCCGGTTCCTCTCCCCTCAAGTTAAGCCACTGTTCTACCAAGGCGATCGCCGGCCCTGGGAGGTAAACCGTTCGGTCTTTCTTGCCCTTACCCTCCCTAATTTCCAACGCCCCCGTGTCGCGGTTGAAATCTGCCAGGTCGAGGTTGACTGCTTCAGTGCGACGGATACCACCCCCACGCAAAATAGCAATCAGCGCTGTATCTCTGACATCAACAGAACTATTACCTGAACAGCTTTTCATCAGGGAAGCAATTTCATGGGGTGACAGCGCCCGCCCCCTGGGTTTTCCCGATTGTTTGATACTCTTCACGTCCACCGCTTTACTGTAATCTTGAGAGTCGATTAAATCTAACCGTAGAGCTTCCTTTAACACTCGCCTCAAGGCGCACAGCATTTGATTAACCGAGGCTGGCGCGTACTTTTTCTCCAGTGCCGAGCGCAGCGCCGCCGTGTGCCTGTAGCGCAATGCCGCCCAATTCAAAGTCATCGCGCCGCACTCCCCACCAGTGAGCAGCTTCGCCATGATGTCGAGTCCTGCCACCATCGTTGCTTTTGAGCGATCGCTTCCCAAACTGTCGAGGTACACCACTGCTGGATGCAATGCCAGTGGCACGGGTGAGAGCAGTTTCAAGGTTTCCGGCTGTTGCTCTCCAAGTAGGGTGAGCATTTACTCTTTCTAAGTAATGTTATAAATACTAATTTAGACCAACCAGCACCCTAAATCTCCCACGATCGCCAACTAAATTTCATTCATTGCAGAGCTCCGCGATGAAAGGTGGGGGTTGCATGAAAGTTGCGTAGACCAAGCGGGCCGCAGGCATCGCTACCTGATGACTTGGGTTGGGTCTGGATGGAGGTGATCGCTCACTTGTTAAGAAATGTTTCGCCAACAGTATCGATTGCTACTCAAACGCCACAACCAACAACAAAGCATTAACAACGAATCATTTAAGGAGTAGGATTAGGATAGAGCGCGTGAACTTCATTAATTTCGGCGATAATTTCATCACTGAAATCAATATTCACACTGCTCAGATTTTCCCTTAGTTGTTCGAGGTTGGTAGCACCGATAATGGTACTACTCACAAACCAACGCGATCGCACATAAGCTAAAGCCAACTGTGCCGGAGTTAAACCGTGTTGATGGGCAATATTTAGATATGCTTGTACAGCCGACTTAACATTAGTTTTATCGTAGCGTTGTCCAAAACTCGGGAATAAAGCCAGACGAGTATTTTCGGGAATACCGCTGAGATATTTTCCTGTTAATAACCCAAAACCCAAAGGACTATAAGCCAATAATCCCACATTGTTAAATCGACAAGCTTCTGCCAAATTAATGTGAAATGTCCGATTGATCAAATTAAAAGCATTTTGAATCGAGATGATCTTAGGTAAACCATGTTTTTCGGCTAAATGACAAAACTCACAAACTCCCCAAGCTGTCTCATTACTGAGTCCGAAATAGCGGATTTTCCCCGCCTTAATTAAATCGGCAAAAACTTCTAATTGTTCAAGAATTGGGATGGTTTCACGTTCATTTTGAGGCTCGTAATCCCTGGCTCCAAATGAAGGCACATAGCGGTCTGGCCAATGAATTTGATATAAGTCAATATAGTCTGTTTTTAAGCGTTTCAGACTATCATTTAAAGCGGCTTCGACATTCACGCGATCGATGTGATTTTGCCCTGACCGTAGCCAGGTTAAATGAGCACTCGGCCCCGCCACTTTAGTCGCGAGAATAATTTTATCCCGTTGTTGTTTAACTAACCATTCACCAATATATTCCTCGGTTTTTCCTTGCGTTTCTGATTTCGTGGGGACGGGATACATCTCGGCTGTATCAATAAAATTAACCCCCTCAGAAATTGCATAATCCAGTTGTTGAGTTGCATCTTCAATAGTATTTTGCTGCCCATAAGTCATCGTACCTAAGCAGATTTCTGAGACTAATAAATCACTATCACTAAGTTTTTTATACTGCATCGGTTAATGTTTATCAAACTTTTTTGTCCTATTTTAGCACATTTTTGTCTGAGCCGGATCAACAAAAAAATAAAATGGCTTTACGTGCATGGGAATTAATAGCTACAATTGTCATTAAAGCTTAAAAAAGTCTTAAAATCCAGAAAGCGGGTGCATCTTCACAACCTGCTTTAAGGAGAATTTTAACAATGTGGCTGAAATTTGGCGTGACTCCCGGTGGCGAACTGGTGAGTGTTGATGAAGTTTTGCGCGGAAAAACTAACCTAACTTGCCTGTACTGTGGTGGCGAACTTACAGCAAAAAAGGGGAACATAAAAGAACATCATTTTGCCCACACTGGGGAAACTTGCAAGCCCGTTACTCAGAGAATTAAAATCAAAGCATTCCCCTCCCTGCCCCTCTACGACAACTTTAACATCCAGCTCAAGGGGGATGAATTAGAACAGTTGAAAGTGATCTGGAAAGAGTACGGCATTGCTAACCGCCCCATTCCCAGAGATTTGATTAGTTTTCGGTGGGAATTAAAGGGGTTATTGCAATCAGAAGACGAGCAATTTTATCAGTTTACAAACCTCGGAAAAATCCCCGTCGCGGCGCTTCCCCTGGCGTTGTTCAATCAAGTTCAAGAACCCTTGCTATTGTCGGAGTTGATTAAGTTAGAGCAATCGGTAGAGGTGGCCGTTGCTGCTGGACTTTCCTGTTTGAATGAGCGATTAGCTGATTTGAAGATTTATCGCGCACAGTTAAGACGTATTCTATTAAACTCTCTCTATTTCCTAGAGGTTAAAGCCGATGGTGAAATCTTCTACAAAATCGGTGTGACAACTCGATTAATTGAGGAAAGAATCGCAGAAGTGCAGCGAGATTTGAAAGCTCATTACTCGAATGTAGCTGTTAATTTACTGGGATTTTGGCAACACCGGGGCAATGTTGAACTATACTTTAAGCACCGCTACAAGGCATTTAATTATCGTATCGGTAAGTTGACAGAGTATTTTCAGTTTACCAATGTTAAGCTAATTCTGAATGATTTGTATGAGATGACACCTAATATGGTTAGTTGTTAGTGGTTAACTGTTGACTGTTAAGTACCTGGAAAAAAATAAAATGTTAGATAAATTAATTGAGAGACTTGCTTTACAACTTGCCCAGGCAAAATACTGGAAAATCAACTCAGATGATGAAACTGAGAAGGTAAGTAAGTCTCGACTCAAGCAAGCCAGAAAAATTGCTGAATTATGTCTCCAAGAAATTGAAGATTTTTTGCATGAGGAAAATCTCAATTTTGATGACCTGGGAATTGATGAAAGACGTACTTTATCGAGATTTTTTGACCAATCCGATCCTTAATTTCAGCGCGAACCAAACAGTCAACAGTTAACCAAATTATAATCCCAAGAACGCAGATACTTGTCAACAACCGAGTTGTATTTCGGAGATAAATTCAGTTATGTCCACTGATTTAATGATGTTGACTTTTTCGGCAAAAAGCGGTAATCTTTTAGTGAGTGAGGCCGACGGCTGGCGTAGCTGTGGCAGACTTAATGATACAAAGTACAAAGTTTTATGTTTAACCTTCAACTCGCAAATACCTACAGTCCTAGCAAGAACTACGGCGTTACTCATTGGTACTCAAGCCCTAAGCTTGACGGTGTTCGTTGTCTTTACATTCCAGGTCAAGGTTTAATAAGTCGCACTGGGAAAACTAAATATGTAGGATTAGAACACATAGAAAGTGTGTGTAGTGAAATAGTTGGAAACACTAATAAAATCATAGACGGTGAGTTATACATACCCGGTGAAGGTTTTGATAAAATATCGGGTGTGGTAAGAAAAGTAAAAAATTATGATGTTGCTGAAAAACAACGAGTAAAATTCAATGTTTTCGCCTTTGCCATCCCCGGCTACACTTTCACTAGCACCGACATTATGATTGAGAGTATGCACGAAGACATACCAGATAATCAATCATCTGTAATCGCCTTACCTTATACCTACATTGAAAACAACCCCGTTGCTATTCAAGCTCAGAATCAACTTAATAAGGATTCGGGTGCTTCACTAGAAGGGACAATGCTAAGACACCCGGAGGTGGCGTACTATCAAGGGCGATCGCAGCATCTCCTCAAAGTCAAGAACTTCTTTAAAAGTGAGTTCACGGTAACTGGCTTTGCTAAAGGTACAGGCAAATACTCTAAATCCTTGGGGAAATTAACCGTTCAAGGTACAGTTAATGGAGTCCTGGTTAGTTCTAAGGTTGGTACAGGTTTTACTGATGCTGAACGTCAACAAATTTGGGATAATCAAGATAATTACTTAGGAGTTAAATGTCAAATAATTTATCTGGGTGCAACTACAAAAAGTTTGCGCCTTCCCGTGTTTTGTAACTTTTCTTAACTTTAATCGTTGAGAGAAAAAAATCACCAAAACATATTGACTTTTTCATCATTATTATTTAGGATAGGGAATAAATCAATTTCATCAGTTATGAATCCAAATTCAATGAATGCGGCTGTGGCGGTGAAAACCCTCAAGCAAATTGCCCTGGATTACAACTATTGGGGCGAGAGTGAAAGTGATTCGCCACTAGAAATTAAGCGATCGCGGACACCCTTTGAAGAGAAACGTATTCTGTCGCTGGATGGCTCAATACGTCGAAAACAAAACCCAGGTCAATCAATCCCGACAGATAGAACAATTCGGGTTGAAACCCTAGAAGAAGTCTTCAAACCGTTGGTGACTGGTGCAGCTTCCGAGCTGGAAATGAAAATCTCCGAGTTCAAAACAGGCGGGGCGGCTATTGAATCCTTGGAGATGTCTACTGAAGCTCTTGAGTTTTATACCCAGTTGTACTCGGCTTTCAACTCATTGACTGAAGCTAAAGTTTACTACGTAGACAGCCCTAGCGATCCTTACGTGGGAATGTTCATCACAGGTAAGTCCTCTGAGGGTGAAGCAATTTACGGGCAAAGTTTGTTAGTTCAAACTTAAACTTTAATTAACACGATTAATGGTTTATTTATTTGTTTCTACCAAACAAATAAATAAACCATTAATAACCTATTTTTCTAAAGTCATCTACTAGCTTTGTGTAAAAATCTTCATCAATAGAACCGCCCTCTTTTAACTTCCAAAGCAAACGTAAAATTGCCCCATGATTGTTATATTCTAAAGTGACGGTCGAGATTAATAAATAGACACTTAAGAAAGTTTCCGCCACATTGAAAATACAAAAAGTTATGATGAGAGTATAAATTCCTGAATCTTGTTCTCTTTTCCATAATGCAAGAGCCAAAAGGCAAGAAATAACTAACAGGGAAATTGTCAGAATTATACTGACCGAAACAACCCAATTAAAATTCTTATTTTTTAAGGATTTGGTTTTGGATTTCATGCTGAGAATTTGTTTTGTAATATTCTTCGATTTTATCGTCAATCCACAAATTAATAAATGTGATTAGGAAAACCACACCTACTGCCATTATAGCACTAGCAAACTGGATAACTCCTACAGATTTTTGATAATTTATTTCAATCATCTCAAGCCGACTATTAAGGTCATCACTGGATTTAGAAATAATTTCTAATCTAGTTTCAACGTGCGTTAATCGTGAAATTATCTCAATCAAAAGCTTATGGTTATCTTCTGAGTTCATATTCGTTCACCACCCACAAAACAGGACATTTTTATTATAACTCAAAAAAATCCCTCGCTATCCAATAAAACGAGGGGTTTGTGCTACTAAGTCATTAGTTATTAGTTAGTCATTAGTTAGTGAGACTATTGTAGCATGGTTTGATTAATCAGCATTTAGAAAAATGGTATTGGGTCTATCTGGGGAACTTGGAAACCAATAACTCCACGCGCCCTTAAAATGGCCTGTTGACCAACAAGCCGACTTGGGAACATGACTGATACTTGAGTCATATTACTGGAAAGAGCAAATGCTGCGTGTTCAATTGCAACTGTATTGGGAATAGAACAAACCGCAGCAATATGTTTTGCCGAACTTCCCATAGCTCCATTAATTGCATTAACAGATACAGCCTGAAATCCACCGATCACAAGGGCATTAGACATCATATTTTGAGTTACGGGCTGGATATTAGCTGTGAAATCATACTCAAATAAGCGGAGTGCCATATTGTACCGAATCCACAATGTTGCATTAGCACCAATATAGGATTCTCCCTTAATCCAAGCCCCCCATTTTTCCGTTGGCCCAGGTATGCCTTGTGGCCCTTGTGGCCCTTGTGGCCCTTGAGCGCCTGGAATACCTTGAGGCCCTTGAGCACCAGTTGCGCCGGGTGTACCAGGAATGCCTGGAATACCTTGAGGGCCAGGTGCGCCGGGAATGCCTTGAGCGCCGGGAATGCCTTGTTCACCGCGCTCCCCTTGAGGCCCAGCATCGCCTTTCTCGCCCTTAAGGTCAACGAGTTCGCCCCAAGAACCATCTTGGTTTTCAAATTGCAATGCAGTCCCAACCCACTGATGTTGAAGGCCGGTATCATCGTCGGTAATTGTTAAAATGGCTGTAGCGATCGCACCTGTCTTTGCACCCTTAACAGAGGTTAGTTTAAGGTTGACAATCTCATTACCTTCAATGAGTTCATCTTGCAGAATAATGAAATCAACAAACTTTATGCCATCTTCACCATCAGCCCATTCAATAACTTGACCAGCACCCCAATTACCCGCTGCGGATTTAGCTTCAAAATCTTCATCACGAGCCGCAAAACCATACTTAGTAGAGGTAGAATTACTAACACGAACTGAGGCAATTCCTGACTTACCTTCTGTACGAATCACAGCAACTTTAGCAGTCCGCCAATTACCATTTTCATTGACTACATACTCTGAAGCCGTAAAACTTATTAAGCCCTTCGGCCCAGGAACGGAAACGGGGACGGGTGTAGGAACTGGAGAAGGAACGGGAGAAGGAGCGGGAGAAGGAGCAGGTGTAGGAGCGGGTTCATCATCAACAATGATTAAGGTTGCTTTGGTAATTTCACCTAAAGTTGCGCCCCCTTTGATGCTGGTTAGAGAAAGAGGAATTGTCTCGTCACCTTCGGGGATTGTATCTTGCAAAATCTTAAAGTCTGCAAACTTCACCCCTTCTTCACCATTTTGCCAAGTTAAAGTTTGAGAAGTTCCCCAATTTGCCGTTGCACTTGCGGCGGTATAATCTACATCGCGAGATGCACGACCTTTTGCTGTGGAAGTTGAGTTAGAAACATTAACTGAGACTAAACCATCTTTGCCCTCAGTACGAATCACACCTACACGGGCTGTTATCCAAGTATCATCCTCGTTAACTTTGTATTCAGCTTGAGTGAAACTTAATTTCCCTGATACTGGAGCGGGTTCGTTGTCAACAATAATTAAATTAGCATTAACAATTGGCCCCGGTAATGCGCCTACAAAACTTTGTAAGTACAGAGGTACTGTCTCATCACCCTCTGCGATCGCATCATCTACTATTTTGAAATCAACGAACTTAACTCCACTTTCACCATCAGCAAACTTGACTACATGAGAGGTACTAATGGGTGATGATGGGTCAATTGGTTCGTAATCTACGATACGGGTTCCTCGTCCGGTAGTTGTGCTGCTGCTGTTACTTACCCGTACTTCTACAGCCCCGTCCGTCCCTTCTGTGCGTTCAATTCCTACTTTTGATGTAATCCATGAACCATCTTCATTAATTCGATACTCGGCTGCTGTAAATCCTAATTTTCCGGCTGACATTTTGACCTCTTTTTAATTGGTTAAATTACTCCCTAACTATGACTAACTAAGTTCTTTAACCAATTCAAAGCTGTTTACATTACCTAAGCTATTGCGGGTAGAGGGGGAGGGATTAAATTACCGCCAAATAAATAAGCGATCGCTGGGATATTAGCGGCTTTTTCCCATCCCGACATTCCTTGACTCCAAAGTAAAGTTTCTGGAGTTACGCCATTATTCAACAACGCGGATTCTGGGATTTCTATTGTTTGTCCCGGCAATGCTGCAAACCACATTTTAGATGAATTTACTGGCAATCCGCCTGTCGTTACCCCGTTAAATGTCACTGAATTTGTCACTGAATCCATGAATGCTTTAGTGCTTGATTCAGCCAAAGCCGGGGATACAACCGAAACTGGAGATTCAACCGAACCCAAAAATGTAGATGTACCTTGAATAGAATCTACAAAGGTTTTGGAAAACTTGAAGCTCTGTCTAATTTTCTCTGGAACATGAACAGATGCACCTGTTCTGGGATTTCTCCCCATTCGTGCTGGCGATATTTTGCTAGAAAATACGCCAAATTTTTCCAGCTTGACTTCCCCTGGTTGGCGCAATTCCCGCGCTAGATAGTTTTTGAAGCTATCTAGCACTGCTACTATTGTCTGCTTGTTAAAGCCTGTTGAATTCTCACAAAATTGTATTAGCTCGTTGTTCATTTTCCTGTTTCACTACTTCAATTTTCTCTAGGTAAGCAAATTCAACGATAGGATTTACATTTACCCAGGTTTTTCTATGATACATATCATTTTGAAGTTTGTCTATAGTCAGAGAAAAATTATTTGATTATTTGGCATAGTTTAAATAATCCAGCATTTCCTCATCTGTCATTAAGTTAGGGTCAAAGAGTACGACTTCAGTAGTCACTTCAGGATTGCCCCCAAAACGCCGCGAGTGAATGAGCATAGTGCGAGTTTCACTAGGGGTTACAAATGGCTTATGCTTATCATGGATGATGCCCAAATGTTCCCACCCTGTCTGTTTGGTGGCATCGGGATATTTCATCTCTAGTGAGAAGTATTGCTTATTATTCAATACTTTATAGTAAGCACGGATTTGGACGGTTTGACCGCTCCAGGGGCGAGTTCTGGGTAAAGTCCATTTACCATATTGAACTCCGTAGCAGATAATAAATTTAAGCGGCTCTGGATTCACTCTTAATAAATCCTCAATAATTTCATCAGGAAACATGGTAAATACAAAGCCAGCGCGACCTTCTTTGATGCTGTGCGCTGCTCTCCATGCTGCTGCTGCCCATGAGCGGGGTGTATAAATTCCACCACCGGGTTTAGGATAATTATAAATGGTTGGTAGTAAAGCCTTAAAAGCTTGAGCAACTTCTTTAATTTTACTGGTATCGCCTTGATGTTCTTCTGCCCAAGCAATAGCAGTTCCCATTTCAGAGTTGTAATTATCTTTGATGGCTGTAATGTAATTCTCTTGCTCTGGTTCTACTTGAACATGAGTAAACAAAGCCATTTTATAAGTTGCGGGGTCGGAGTCAACTTGGAGGTCGGGACTTTTCCAATAGGAATTAACTAACTTAATAATTCTGGACACAGTATCTTCTGCATCAGGTTTGACAAGGCAAGGTCTTTTCTTATAACAGTCGGGATGTTTTAAATCGCCTAGCCAAGGAATTTCTGCACCTTGAGAACTTAAGAAAGCTTGAACAGCATCTAAACCTGGTTTGTTGTTTGGGTAAGCAGATTTAATAGAATCAACAGCTATTTGTAATTCCTGAGATAGAAAGTCAATGATTTTCATCTCTACAGGAGTTTTCTGTGCTCCGCCTGCTGGAATCATTAAGACAATGTTTTCGGCACGGGCTGACCTAGCTTTTCCCATCAACGAACTGACAATGCCCGTAATGTCATTCATTGAGTTAATGGCTACTTGTTGTAAACTTCCCTTGAGAGCCATTTTAGGAAATTTCTTAACTATGGGTGATTGCTCAAAAGCGGCGATCGCATCACGCATAGCGGGATAGGCACTACTCCTAATTAATTGAATAAAATCCCCATCTGTATCACGTCCCAAGTTTAAGAGCAATAGTCGAGGTGCAGTCATATAGCCTGTAGAGCCAACAAAAGCACCTTCATGTTTATTTTCCCAGAGTTGAACGTCTCCCCAATGCCGCATCGGGTTACAGAAAATGATGTACTCACCTTCAGCAAAGTCGGGAGCGCAAAACACTTTTCTGCCTTCAATTCTACCATCAGGTAAAACTGTGTGATAATGAGCTAAAGATTCATCAGGCATACACATAACTGAATGAAATCTTACACCAGCAGCTTTTGCTAAATTTAACCAGACTTTTTGTAGTCTCATACTAACTTGATGAACTAACCAAGGATGTAACAAAAGTCTGCCGTGTTTATCAGCCTTGATAATGCGAACCATGAGATTTACATACTCGGCTTCGGATTGTAATTCATCTTTACTCTCGCCTTCTAAGCCCGCATCGGAGTTAATGCTTCTCGCTTGTTCTTGTTCTACTTCTTCTTGGTCAATCCTCAAAATTTCTGCTAAGTCTTTGATTGAATTGTAAGCGATAGCTAATTTCTCGCATTTCTGAATTAAACGGGAAATAATTAAATCATCTTGCAAGGTTTTGAAGTCAAACCATTGAAATAACATCCAGCCTGCTTTAGCTCGACGTTCCTCTGCTTCAAATACTACACCAATTAACAGTTTACTCTCGTAATTTCCCAATGCTGGTTTATTGCCTTTAAGAGAGCTAAGAGGAATTACTAGGTCGTAACCACTCCCATCAAGGTCTGGGTTGTAACCAATTGTTCCTTTAGCTACCCATTTACCAAAATCAGCGGCTCTAAATTGTACGGGTTTTTGCACATCCACGCCTTCGCCTATCTCGTCGCCTGGATTACTACCGGGTAAATCTGGTTGTGCGATCGCTGGTAATCCAATCAGTTGCATCAACTCTGCACTAGCTTTAGCGTGAGAGTCCCCGCTGTTCCAATGCTTGTTGTTTACTGGATCGTCTCGGTAATTACCATTAGCATCACGTAATTCATCATCTACAACGATATATTTTATCACTTTATAAGACATTCTTTTAGTGCCTGTATGCAAAATGCTACCGTAAATTATTCGCTTCCATTGTTCGCTTGGCAACTGTCCAAAGTAATTTTGTCCAATGGTATAATTTTCAATGAAGGTAAAGCGTCCATGATTGCGGCTATTACTGGCAAGGTCTAATCTATAAGGTGATGGATTTCCTGGTGTAACGAATGGATTAAGCATAGCGGGATTCTTCTCTTCTTTGCTTATTTGCCCTATGCAAAAGCCTCTAAGGGGATACAAGGCAAACAGCATCGCATTTCTAATGATTACTGGCGAACCTAGCAACCATCTTTTTTCTTTGCAGTCCCATACTTTCAAATCTGTGACAGTTGTAATGTATCCCATACTCCCATCTTCAAGAATTTTCTTATTTTTAAACTCTGTCGGCATATTGTTATGTCACTCTTCCGCGATTGGTATATAATTCTAACTAATTGAATAACTAACTAACTAACTAATTACTAAAAAGTCAAAACCTTAATAAGGAGGTTTAGAATCATCCATGCTATCAATAATTCTATCCATATAAGGTGCAGAAACTCTAAGGATGTCTTCTTTTTTGGCATATCGAACTGGTAGATCAATTTTTTTCATGTCAACCGCTAGAACTGGTTCTAGCTTACGATTAATTGAAATTCCAATCAGAGTTTGATAGTCTTTTCCAGACTCATCAATCATGGATTTGCCCATATTAATCATTTCATCTTGCATCTCAAGTCTATTAGTTCGGGACAAAATCACAAAACCTGTATCTGGGATAGTTTGAAACTTTGTTAAGCCAAAGATGTAAAGTAATTCACCCAGTTTTATTTTATTTTTCACAGCTTCACCCGTAATCACTGCTGCTAAGAGAATAAAGGGAGCAAATACCATAAGAAACGCCCAACTCCCCGCAAATGTACCCGTTTTGCCGATGATTGCGGGTAATGATTTAATGGCAGCTTTGAATACACTGGCGGCAAAATATCTAGCAGCGATCGCTCCCGAACTGCCTATAAATTTTAAGGCTACGGATGTTGTTGCTTTTACTAATGCTTCAAACATTACTCCCGGTAATGTTCCTGCTGTGAATATGCCGAGCAAAAAACTTGTGATAGCGCTAACTATGGCTATGGTTCCTGCTACCGTAGCAGTTCCTATAGGAATAATAGCTATTGGCCCTTTTTCTCTGAGGGGAGATGAACTCTTAAGTTGAGCAACACCTTTAGAGAAAGATTTACCAATAATTTTATCAATTATTGATTTAATTTTAGTGAGCGCTCTTTGAGCTTTGGCTTTAGCTGCGCCTGTTAATTCAGCTATTTGTTGAATTAAATTGTCTTTAAGGTTGTTAAGGTGGTTGAGGTTTGATTCCACCATCTCATCTAATTCTGCAATAGGTGAGCCGCCAATACCTGGGATTCCACTAAGTTGCATTTTTGATAATTCTGGCAAGTTAAGAGTTTCGTTATGAGCGACAATCACAGACTTATAAAGACTTTCTTGTGGAGATGAGAGGGAGGATAGCATTCTATTACCGACAGCGGCTAAGTCTTTATGTACCCTTGAATTTACTGCTTTGTTAATTCCATAAGCAGTTTCACAAAGGATTAATCCACAATCTTTAACTGTAGCAGACAGGTTTTTAATAGATGCAATGATGTCAGCTAATATCATCATTGCCGGATTAGACATAATGGCTCTCACTGGTGGTAAACTATTAAACCATGCTTCACCGTTATTGATTGCACTAAAAATTGAATAATGGATTTTCAAAAAGTCTTTATTCAGCCAAGTTTCGCCTGTGATTTGATTTTGTAAATCAGTCATTTTGCTTAGTTGATGAGAAGTTCAACTAAGTATTTTAGCCTCATAAGGGCGATCGCTGCTTGAAGCGGAACGATACTTCTGCCATACAAATTTATACATTCCCGCCGCCCTGCGGTTCGAGGTTCAATTCCAGAGTTAACTGGTGGTGAGTTCGCTGCCCACCATCCATCAGCGCGGATTCCAACCAGCCACGCGGGAAGTTCATCATCCAAGCACACACCGCCGGGTTGAGTTTGTGGGTAGGAGAAAGTCTGCCTTGCTGTTTCAATATCAGCTCCAATCGATTCTGACCAGCACTTCCACCCTTGCCGTTGCTGCAAGGATAAGTGGTCGGAGTGGGCAATGATGAAAATTCGGTTGCGTTTATGCGGTGCGCCGAGTTCCTTTGCTGATATGATTTGCGGATTTTCCCAACAATATTTTGCCATTCTAAGTCCTCCAAGAACCGCTCGTAATCCCCTGTGGATAAACCCTTCAGGCTGTTCAATAAGCACAAAGTTTGGCCGTCCAATGATGATGCAGCGGAGGGATTCGTACCAGAGATTTGATTCGGGATGTTCAAGTCCCGTGCGTTTTCCTGCGCTTGATGTTCCCGTGCAAGGGAATGAGACGAAATAAACATCGGCTTCAAATAGAGTGGGTTGATAAGTTTTGATATCCGAATGGATTGGGATATTAGGAAAATTTAATTGCAGCGATTTCTGTGCATTTACATCAATTTCAATAAATCTCTGAGTATTAAATTTTAACCCTCCCTGCTGATTTAATAATTCACAAGCTAATTCCCAAGCTCCTATGCCTGCAAAGAAATCAATACATGATATTTGAGAAATATTCTGAGTGGATTTTATGTCCTGAAATCTAGCCATATTTTACCTCACTAATTGCGGCTTTTAAAGCTTGTTGTGCCGTATCGAATTCTCCTTTTAGATCGCCAAAAAGGGAGTTTTGATAAGCAGTACGGTAGCCGAATTTTTCTGAGTTTCTGGCGCTGAGCCATACTTCTACGTGATGCGTCCCTTTAATGGGTTTTGAGAGCCAGAAAGATTCTTTCAGGATGGGTGTTTGTGTCTGGTTTGTTGACCAGGAATGACCACAACGATCGCACCAAACTATTAAATCATGGGGGTGCTTGCGATAGGTATTAGGATTTTGGCATTTAGGACAATTCATTTATCCTCCGCATATTCATCTAAATGACCATCGAAATATTTTTGACCTTGAGCAATCCATTGTTCATGGGTAATAGCTTCAATTTCGGCTTTACGTTGTTCAACCTCGCGATTGTCATTGGTTGTACGAGTTTTAGAACCTGGCATAGTCTTAGTTTTCACTAAGTTTTCCAAGGACTTTTTTAAAGCAATTTTGCTTCTTTTATCGTCAATATAATTTTGCCAGTTTTTTCGTTCAATTTTGTCCAATTCGACACAAATTGCCGCAATAAATCTTTGGTCATAGTTACAATTTCCCGCAAATAATTTACCGGATTCGCACCGGGGATGTTGACAACGAATAGGCTTATCACGGTTTTTATCGTAGTCAGAAATGATGTGGAAAATTAATGGCAAATGTACAGTACCAAAATCGTGGCAGCAAAAGCACTGCCAATCTGGTTTCCAAATTTCAACCTCAGCACTGGGTTCTTTGTCAGGTCGTATCGGTTCGCGGGGTAATTGGGGCAATTCAGTCATAGCAGACTCCCTCAAAAGCATTTACTTCAAAAGCCCAATCGTGAAAGGCGCTGCGCTGTTCTCGTTCGGCGATGTTTTCCTCTACCCACTCATAGCCCCGTTTATATGTCTCCCAAATCCACTCTGTAAATCGGGGGTCATTCCGCCAGTCACACCTTATAGCTAGAGTCTGCTTCTGAGCAGCCCGACCGACGGGGGACTTTGAAAATTTCCTGTACCAGTTTTGAAAATCGTCCTCACGGGCTAGGAACCTCTCTAAACTGATAATCTCTTGCCCAGCTTCCTTGTTCCGGCTTGTTAACTTCCGCCATTCTTCCTTAACAAAATTTTCAAAACTCTCTCTCTCTGCATCTGAGAGAGAGTCTGTAAAGTCTTTATAAGTCTGTAAAGTCTGAAGAGGGCTAGAATCCTTGTCTGGCAAGGGTTCTGGGCTGTGTTTTTCTGGAATCCCAGATTTTTTTCTGGGATTCCGTAATTTTTTCTGGGATTCCAGAACTTTTTCTGGATTCTCAGAATCCATTCTGGGATTCCGTAATTTTTTCTGGGATTCCAGAACTTTTTCTGGATTCTCAGAATTATCATCTTGTTGAGAATCAGTCCACTCAATTGTCACCTTGCCAGACTTGATAGAGATGGCACGGCATGACTTAAGCTTGGCAATGGCTTCATAGACGCTACTTTCGGGAATTTGCCATCGGAGAGCAAATTCCTTGGGAATCAATGAAATAGGGCGGTCACAGTAAGGGTTTTCAAATCTGAGGGCTAAATGAACAAAAGCAGTGTTGTTAATCAGCTTGGCTTTACGAAGTGTGATTAATTCTGCCTTTTGAATTGGATAAAAATCACCGACCACTTTTCCTTGTTCATCTCTTTCAGGCTTGGGAATCATTGATGTGCCTCCATTGTCATTACGTTCTCCAAACTGACCAACACATCAAAAGCAAGACAGGACGCGGTAATCGCGATCGCATAGATAGCCACACTGGACGCTAATACTTCCTGCGGTGAGGCGATAGGTGGAACCTTATAGCTCAGCTTCCTTCCAGGTGGGTCATCCGAAATCCAAACCTTCCGCTGGTGTGGAGCTAGAAGCTGCTTAACCTTCCACAGCAATAAATTTCGTGATTTGGTGGATATCTTGGATATGGCTGCTATAAGTTGTCGTGATATATTAGAAACGTGGTTCTGCATCTTCAACTCAGTAACATCTGCAATAAATCAAGTACAATCTTGATTAGTGTATACACTGATTATTAAGTCTGGTTAGTCTATATATGGATTGCATAACGAAACTTAACATAATCGAACAAATTTTTGATAGGACGCTGAAAAGGTACAGAATCCAAGCAAAGTCTCTGTCAGCGTTGACGGGAGTGAGCGAGAACCACATAAGCGAGTTCAGGCGAGGACATCTGAAAACAGGGGTAACAACGGATGTGCTTGGCAGATTATTGTTGGGAATGGAAGAACTAGCGCCAGGGAGCCGGGAATATTTTTGTCAGTTGTTGTCGGGTGGAAGCGAGAGCGGGAGCAATTCTGTAGAGCTGGATGAGCCGCCACTTTTAAAGATTGAGAGAGCGCTTGACGAGTTGAAATCTGAGGAAGCAGAGAATCAAGCTATCCTTTTAATGGCCCGTAAACTCCGAAAAACATCAAATCATTCTCTCGTGACGAAAATTTATTGATATGATGTTTCCTTGTTGTCTAAAAAAGCGATGGAAACGATTGTGGTGACTCTTGACGATATTAAAAGATTAATGAGTGCTCTGCCTCCAGAAGAGAGAGAGCAAATAATAACTGAAGAATTAGCAGAATTACCGGAAGAAGTGCGGACTCGCATCCTAAACCGTTATGCACCGCCCATGATTGTTAATTATGGTCAGGGTTCCACTATTAATAGTAACTCATTTCAAATTAATGCACCTGATGCTGCCACAGCTCTTGAATTAGTCGCAAAATTGAAGCAAATTAATCATTAATTAATGTTGAGAGATTTATTAAACCTTTTACCATTAGGTACTAGAGAAACAATATTGTTGGAACAACTTAATAATTTATCTTATGATTCTCAATTGCGAATTATTCAGCAGTTAGGTTATTTCTCAATTAATGCTCCTGATGCTGCTACAGCATTAGAGTTAGTAGTGAAACTCCGGCAACTTCACTCAGGGATAGCAATGATGAAGATAGAAATTAATAATTATCTGCTCACTTTAGATCAAGAACGCCCTGATTTAGAGTTGTTCTTAAGAGCTAGCTTACAATTATTAAATAAACCCTTAACGCTCAGAAAAATCAAATTATTAGCTTGGCAAATCTACGGTCAGCTAACTTTTGATTCTAAAGTTGCCTCTCTTTTAAATCCTACTTTTTTAGAAGAATATTGGCAATTTAGAGAAAATCCACCTCAGAAATTGCTTGATTTATGTCTGGAAATTCTCAAATATTAGGCTAAAATATTAAAACAAAGTGAGCAATTGATGAACTAAAACCTTACTCTATTTGCTATTGGCGAATATAGAATAAAGGAAACACGCGCGATGACTTCGGGTTTGGACTTCGGCATGAGGCTTCGACGGTGAGTCCTTCAAGAGCGTCAGGAACCGCGCTCAGTCGAACGCTGGCTTTGCCACGCATAAAGCTATGCTCAAACCGCAAGATATTATATTGTTACTATACTCAAAGTCCACTGTATGACTAATCTCTTTACTTACTTTTGGGCAACAATTGATTGAGCGCACCACATAAGTATCCTTTCACGGTGTCGCTACTTGCACCCACGCCACTCGGAATGGTAAAGATCATCTCGACAGTTAATAGGTTGTCATCCATTGAGGCAAACACATCAATTGGCAAAGCACGCTGAAATGCTGTTGCGGGATTTTCAGCTTTCATTACACCTGCGTTCACATCGGTGCTGATAGTTTTGATGCTCTCGCGGGCTAAAATGGGTCGTAATTGGGAAAACGCTCTTTCTATCGATAATCCTTCAACCTGAACGCGCGCAGAAAAGGCGGCACCATTCAAAAAGTCTCCTTTTTTTTGAAAGCTTTCTTCGCAGGTTGTGGCAACAGCGGGGGTGGCCAAACACATGAGAGCAAGAGTCAAGAGGAGCGATCGCATATTAGTTGATTTACAAGAATGAAACAATCCCATGATGAACTATCATGGAATTGTTTGGCAAGAGGTGCAAGTGCCTTCGATGGTTTTTAGCATGAGTTGCAGTTCAATTAGTATTCGCTTCTATTTTACCAAGTATAGAAACAAGTTAAACACAGAGGTACGGAAATCATAATGAATCCGCCTGTATTTTTTTAAGCAGTGCATAACCTTAACTGAACCGTATTGTGTTATAATTAAAATTATTAATTGATAATCTAAAACAATGAAAGGTCAGTCACTTCATATCGGTTTAAATCATGTAAATCAAGCGAATTATAATCAAATCATAACCCAGTTGAAAGGATGCGAAAATGATGCTGTAGCAATGCAAAATTTAGCAGAAAATTTAGGTTACTCTCATACCAAAGTTTTATTAAATAAAGAAGCTACACACCAAGCCGTAAAAGCAGCGATCGCAGAAACAGCACATCTACTAGAAGCAGATGATATATTTTTGTTAACCTACAGCGGTCATGGTTCTCAAATCATTGACGTTAATGGTGATGAAGCAGATATGCTAGATGAAACATGGGTTCTCTATGATAGAGAACTCATTGATGATGAACTTTATGAACTATGGTCTAAGTTTGTTCCAGGTGTCCGCATTGTAGTTGTATCAGATAGCTGTCACAGCGGGACAATCACAAAGTCAACAGATAGAGTAAATTATCAAGGGATGGTAAAAGAAGCACTCTTAGAATCTGTTAAGGCATCCGGGATATTAATATCAGCCTGTAAGGATGCACAAAAGGCTCTGGATGGAGAAGTTCACAGCCTGTTTACCAGTAAACTGTTGGAAGTATGGGACGATGGTAAATTCCGAGCAAGTCACAGGAGTTTGAGGAATGCGATCGCGACTAAATTACCTAGAGGTCGCTCACCAAATTATTTTCTATTTGGCAAACAGAATGTTAAATTTAGTCGTCAACAAGCATTTATAATTTAGAGTTTAGAGTTTATCGCCGGGAATGATAGTAGTTGTGAAAATAAAATCAGGGTTGGTTTTATAGCGACAATCAGTTTTAATCAACTTCATAAACTCTTTATGGCCTTGACGAGTCCTACCAACCAGACAGCCAGCCGAAGTTGTATAGATGTCGTCAACGGGATGATTTGAACCATGATGTTGATTGATACCAAATATTCCTTTATCAATGCGATCGCCCGTCCTTATCATATCACGGTTATAATCCCGATGGACTTTAACGGGTGCAACTTGGACAAGAGCCTCATGGGGTTCAGAAATACCATGAATGCCAACTTGCCACGCCCGGTATTGACCAAAAGCAATCCTAGCCGCACCATCAGGGTTCATAGGATTGTCAGTGTAGTAAAAGCCTGGTTCTGTCGTTGCTTCCCAAACTCCTAATACTAAGGGTTTGTTATCCTCAAAGGCGATAACTAGCCTGATGTCGTTGAAATAATTGGGTTTATCGTTGTTTAAGGAAAAGTCTGGGTTCATTCCCTCAACATAGATGATATTCAATTCATCCTTACCTTTGAATATCTGATATTTCTTGGCTTCCATGTAACTAATAATTTTCTGAATCATGTTCCGTTCCTTGGTAATTGATTTTCATAGCCAGTTTCTTGAACTCGTAGGGTATAATAAAGTCTGGGCTTGACCAAATCCCTATCTTTTTCTTGTAAGCATTAGCACAATTAGTAAGAATCCCCTTGAAAAGGTTTAATTCTCTGGATGTACGAAAATTATACAGTTGGAATGGTAAAGAATTAGCGCACATCCCGGCTTTGCTTAATTGGAGTTGAATGTTAACCGCCACTACTATGCGATCGCCCAAGTATAAGTCACATAGCCAGCGATTGTATTGGTCAATTTCATAGGGGATAACTGTTAATTGTTTTCCCCACACTAAATTATATAAGAAAGTTTTAGATTTCTCTCCCCATTCCCAATGATTGAGAATTTTTGGGTCAGCGCTCGTATGGGATTTACGAGTCTCAGGTGCATCAATCCATCGAAGACGGCATTTAAACTCTACACCATCTTTTTCTAGGGTCAGAGTATCACCGTCTGTGACAAATTTGGCAAGTGATATAAATTTATTTCCCGCGATAATATCAGCCATTGTGATAAAAAAAGACCTTCTCCATTATAGGAGAAAGTCTCTACTTAGTTAATAAAAACTGGTTCAATCCAAAGCCGTTTTGATTGTTTCCAGGGTTTACCCTCCCCAGATTCTAGGACTCGCCAGTGTCCGCGCCGCCAATGACTACGGGGACTGGAATGAGTTGATAAATTTAATAGAGTAGAAGGTTCGGAACGAGTTTGATAATTTTTTCCTAACCAACGAGGATATCGGGTATTAGAAGAAGGTGATTTAATAGCAAATCCTCCAGCTTTAGCTCTAGTTTCTATTTCGGTCACATTGCTAAGCAAAGATGGTGAAAATTCAAGAGCTAGTAAGGTGTTGACGACTAAATTTCTAATTCTTCCAATAAACTGCCGATCGTCTGAAGTCATCAAACTTTTTCCTAAGTTGCTATTTTCTTGATAAATTAAGCTATTATCAGGAGCGATGGCAGTTCCCGACATCCAAACTGTTTCTTTAGAATCGACAGTACAGATTTGAAAATGTAGCTTATGTTTAAGCTTAAAGGGTTCTATTTTGATATGTTTCCATTTGGCTTGGTTCCATTCTGGATATTCTGAGTCGTTACAGGAAACTACTAAATAATCAATTTCTCCATCATCCGGTGTATGAATTAATCCTTTGGGTATGGCTAACAAAAAAGTGGGTAGTGAGGGCTTCCATCCCGCTAAAATCCCTGGTTTATGAAGTGCATCAGTATTATCAAATGCCTCAATTAATTCTTTAGTTAAACAATAAATTGGTGCATCTTGGGCAAACCAGAGGGCGGTTCTGTAGCTGTGGAGGAATGTGGAGATATCAACGTATGCGTATTTTAGGCTACAAGTGGAAAGTGATAAGGCAATAATGCCGCTTAAAGTTTTCCATTCAATATAGCCTCTAGGAATCCAATAATCTCGCTCTCGTATTTGACGGAGCAATTTTTTCTCAACTTTTTCAATTGTTAGAAGGCTCCGAGCGCGATTGGGATTGGTTAAGTCAAAATTAATTTCGTTCATCGGTAGAGAAGGTGTTAATATCTAAAACTGATTAAATCTCTAAGCGTAAGTATTAACGGGAAATAAAAAAGACCTTCTCCATTATACTATAGGAGAAAGTCTTAAAATCATCATCTAAAACAGAATAAACAACCTTCTTTGGAATCCTTACAGTATTTGCACCGATATTCTTTAACTGGCTTTCCCTTGGTTTCAATTCCCAGATGAGCCAAATATTGTTTACGCACAGAAAGCCAAATTTTGTAAGGATGATATTTTCTTTCTCCAAAAGGATAAGCTGAATCAATTGCTTTCCGAATCTCTGCTTTATCGCGGCTTGGGCAATTATCAATTGCTTTTTTGATTACAATTTGCGCTGATATTCTCCATTGGGATACTTTCATCTTTTTATCCATAGGTGAGCTAAAAATGACTGGTAAACATTAAAAAAAGTCGAGGATTACTCCCCGACTTTCTTAAAACCTATTTACTTTTTCTCGAATTAGCTACTGGAACTGTCACAGCCGTATTTTCACCCATTGGCAAAACTTTGGAAGTGGTAGCTCCCAGACATTTCATTTCATTTTCAACTAACCGATTATCAGTGCATACCTGATTGCCAGAAATTTGTTGCTGATATGTCTGTTTAGCAACACTAAGAGCCGCGATTTCAAAATCACCTACAGGTGGTCGGTGAGTTGTTTGGATGTAGAAAGACTTGCCGTATTGGGTTTCAACTGCCTCAAATGAAAAGCAGAAAATGTTATTGAAGTAAGCTTCACAAGCTTTACTCGTTGCATACTCATTGGGGTCGCCTATCATTCCCTCATTTACCCATGAGTTGAAGGCTTGACGGCTAAAATTCTCAACAATTCCCTTTAGCTTATCTTGCGAACGCCGATGAATCAAAAATGTTGAAAGTTCCGTACATTTCTCCGCAAAAGCATTCTTGATTTCACCAGCCACAGGAAATCCCCAAATCTCGGTAAATACCTCATTTTCATAGTGAGGTAAGAAGCTCAGTGTCCGCTTATCAATCCATGTTACAGCCATCTCTACGTAATTACCACGCAACAGCCCTGCTTTCTCAGCTTCCAAACAATTCATGTTACCAGTTTCTCCTGTTACGAAATAGCCCCATTCACCTTTGCAATTGGCGCGGTATCGAGAGGGTATTGATGGATAACGAAAAGCAAATCCATTCTCTACAATTATCATGTTTCTTTCCTTGATTAAGGTTCGGTTCGGTTTCAATTTTGGTTTCAGTTTAAGAGTAGGTTACTCATGAAACTCATCAAAAATAAGCGTAAGCATTAATTTAATGAACTTACGCTTAAATGGCGATTAATTACTTAAGAAAAGTTGACAAAGATGGTACTAAGTAAGCGGCTTGTTCGTAAGCAATCTTGTAATGCTTTTTAAGCCGTAATAGATAACTCGATGTCAACTTTATATCTCGCTCTTTTTCCAAAGATTCGATTTGACTTTTTAGCCTCGAAACTTTATCATTAATGGCTTTTAAGTCGGCTTGATTGAGTTTGGACAATCGCATCACTTCAGCCTTAATATCCTCATCAAGCCTCATTACAACTCGGTCTTTAAGGTCAGTACGTTTCTTCAGAACCAGGACGATTTTAGCTTCCTTTCCTTCGTAAACGACTTTTTTACCATTAGGTGAAGAACCGGATTGTAAGACTTGAAATGCCTCAGCAATTGCATCTGGCATGAGAGCTTCAATGTTAGCCTCCATTTTAGCAATTTGCTGTTTCAAATGAGCAATTCTTCCCAGTGTTGAAACTTGGGCTAATGGTTGTGTTTTTGTTTTATTCATGGTAGGATTAAAGAACGTACTACAGCAGATTTCTCCTTGTCAGGGCTAGGTAATCTAGCCCTTTTTAACTAGAGATTGGTAAAATCCTCAATCTCTTCAAATTCAAAAGGTTCAGGCAGATGTTCAGTGAAATGCTTCAAACCATGCTTTTCAATCCACCAATCAGGGTCAGCCTCGATTGAATCGACTAATGATTTGAACCATTGAGCTAAGGCAAATTTGATATCCTCGATCGGAATGCGATCGCAATCACAAAATCCTTTCCTTTGCAGCAGTTCAATGATGGCTAAGCTATCAATTACTGTGAGCTTTTGTAGCCATTCTGGAATTGTTTTTACTTGGAGTTGCATGACTTTCTTAACTAAAAAACTACCGCAATTAAGCGTTAGCATTAATAGCAAAGCAACTAAATGTTATTCTGCTTTCTTGAGTTATCAGAGCTGGAATCAGACTTTACCAAGTAATGTGAGAAGGATAACTGCCGTAGCTACGGTCGTATGCTCTGTGTATTCAGTTTCACCGGGTTTGAGAATGAGATAAAAGTCTTCAGAACCCGGCCAGTCATTGCGATCGCAACTGATTATCAATCTCAAATTAATTGCCTCAGCTTTGAGTTTGGAAATTCGGGAGTGAAGATGAGAAGTGATTATTCGCTTTGACTTTGATTCGGATTGCTTCATAAGCATTAGCGTTTTGTCGAGAAATTTCTGCAAAAACTTTACGGATATCGGAAAGTCGTAAATGTTGCAGTCCTGTACTACCTTTGCTGTAACTTTTCCAAAAGCCAGAATTGTAGAGATAAAGGCAATAATAATAGCCATAATCAGGCCACACTAATACCGGACATTGAACACCGGTGTAAAAACTCTCAAACGTTTTAACGGGATTTCCTAAACTTTTACTACTACCTTTGTTCACTAACCAGAAATCGGCATCTTCAAAGTTATTACGGATAATCCAGTTAAAACATGATTGATTTTCCATTTTTCCAGGTTTGAATAAACATCAAACCTGGAAAGCGTAAGCATTGATTAAAACAAACTTAATTGTTGGTACATTGGTTGATGGAGAAAGAATCTATACTTTGAATTGGTGGGAATTAGGGGATTGAATTGAATGATGGTTAAGTTATGCTCTTTAGCCATACTCACTGTTAAAGCTGTACCACCAGAATCATTACCGCTCCATACCGCTAGACAAATTTGCGATCGCTTTACCATCCAGAGATTTCGTGCTTGCATCACTCCCGGTGAATAGGTTGGGTAAAGTGTCACAGTTCTGTTAGCCGCACTGAGGAGTCGTTTGTAGTGCGAGCGCTGGCGAGGTTTCCATAATTCAGCCTGGTCGCCACAGGGAACTACCGCAGTCCAATTCAATTTACGTTTAGTGAGTATTTCTGCTGCTACTTGGTCACTTCCAAGTGCCATCCCTACGAAAAACTCATTAACATTGCACTCAAGAGCTAAATTAATGAGATGGTTAATTTCTCGGTTCCAGGCTGATGTGATGTAGCGATGCCCAGTAAATAGTGCCTTCATTCTATCTAATTCCTAACTAATGAAATACCACAAGTAAGCGGAAGCATGAATGCCATATCTGACATTCATGCCTCAGTTAAACTAAGTTGATTCTCTGTTTTTCATTTGATGTAATTCATGTGGTTGTTGCTCGTTTCTTTTTCATGTAAGTAAGCCATCTCTTCATAGATAGGTTCAATGTCTATTTCACGCAAATCTTCCGCCATCAATGCTTCATAATCAGCGTCGGAGTTATCTTCTCTATCTTCCCAAGTCTGAATCGCAAGAGCCGATAAAAACTCCTTTGAGTATGTGATTGTCATTGGCATTAGTATTCAAGGTCAAAATTATTAAGCGTAAGCATAAAAAAAACCATTGATAAGTTGTGTTACCAATGGTTTTTCTGCTATCTACCAATTACCTCCAGCCATTGCTCTATCTGCTGCTATTTCTTGATTCCAGCTATGATATTCACGATACCAATCTAGTTCAAGTTCATCCTTTATGTTCTGTTCATCTTTGCGTTGTCGAGCAGAGCTTTCTTGGTTTACACTTTCTGATACTTCTTCAATTTCTTCAATTTCTTCAACTTCAAAACCTTTTTCCCAATTATCACAAGTCATACTTAATAACCAAAATCAACGCTATTTTCGCCGTAAGGCGTTGATTTTGATAAGGTTAATAACCTTGAGCAATCATCCATTTTATGCAACGAATGATTATGTCACCATGACACGGTAACGGATGACACCAACAAGTCAGGGATAGGCTTTCTCCTTTACGAATGCGATCGCAAATTGAAAGAAGTTCTCTACGGGCCGGGGAATCGAATTGAAGCTGATCCCAAAGCCACTTACGGTAGAGGGAAATTACTTGGTTGCGATCGCCATCTATGCCGATTATAAATGGATTAGCTAAGGGGCTTCCTGCTATGGTGGGATACCTATTATGCCTACCGATGTAGATTTTATTTTTGCCAATGAAGCCATGTTGTCTGACGTTAATTACTTGAATGTTCATTTTGTTGTTGTAAGTCGCTAAACTATTACATTTAGCGACAGCGTTCTAATCGTTTGTAAGAATGATTTTGGTTGGGATTTTTAACGTTTTAAGGTGTTCGATGTTGCGTAGTGAACCGCGACTGTGACCATCCCAAATAGCTAAACCATAGTCAGCAATCCAACACATTTGTTTGTCGCGGTCTGTGTAGTTTCCACGTACTCCAAATATGGGATATTTCAGATAAACTCGTGGTCTGCCGTTACCACGAAACAGAGCGTAATAGACTTTAACTTCCTTATACTTAGCTGCTTTGCAACGAATTTGCGTGAGAATGTCAACGCCGGGTGCATCGCCTACAATGATTGTGAATCCTAGCTCCATAATTTTGTCAAGAGATTCAATTGCTGCTGGTGGCAAAGACGAGACAGAACGACTGCCGAAAACTATTACTGTTGTCATGGTTTTAGGGTTAATTTGGTTAATTTGTAGGTCAAGATTGGAAAAAATCCCTAGAAAAGTCTAGGGATTTAAGTTATTAGATTTGCTGTGATAGCCAAGTTACACAATTTCTAATCATTTCTGCATGAGCTAAATCAGAGATGTAGATGAGTTGGATGTCTTGTCCATCTTTAACAAGTTCTGCTAATTGGATGAGATACTCAAAGTAGTAAGTTTTACCATTGTCTTTGACATCAGCTTTATACTTAGGAAGATGCACTTTAATTTCTTCCCAAAATAGTTGCTTAAGTTGCTCCACTGTTTTAAGAGGATGTAGTGGAGAATAACGTAGTTCATCTTCAAGGAAATAGTTTCTAGTTTGTTGAGCTATTTCCCAAGTACCTTCAGATACATTGAATCTATTTTCTCCTAAGTCGAAACTAACTTTTTCAAAGTCTCTAACTAGGGTTTTGTCGTTGAATAAATTAATTAGCTCAATCATTGCTTTACCCAAAATAGTTCAATTTCTTTGCCGATAGGCAGTTATCTTTGCTGTAGTGTCGATGTCCAAATTTGCCAGATGACTAGCTCTGCCCCCGCCCAGGGAATTTGCAATTTACGAAGATGCTTGTTTGAAGGGGGCTGAGCGGGTTGGATGAGTGATAAGGTGGCTGTACTTCTTGATTTGTGTGCGTAGGTGTAGCTAACCGTAGGCATCGCAACAAACGAGGATTGATAAGCGATTAACTGTTACATTTTTGCTAGTAGTTGACCAATGCGATCGTAATCATCATTCTTGCTGGATGAATAATTGTATCCGTTGCCGATATATATCCCAGCATGAAAGATTACGCATTCGTCACGATACAGAGGATACAAATCACCCAAAAAGGGCTTAATGTTTTCTTGTTCGTACTTCAACTTTGCATTAAGACGAGCGAAAATACTTTCAGTTGGTGCGGGATTGTGTTCAGGTTCGGGATTTCCTGAATTAAACTTAGGTAAGATTCTGATTGGCATGATTGCTTTGATTAAAACATCACTATTATTGCCGTAAGGCATTCACACGAAAAGTTAGCAACGAATAATTTTGGTCTTTTTAACCCGTGCATGGACGTGACGATAGTTTGCAGCCCGTAAGTAGTCTACAACTAAGCTATCAATCCCCGGCGCATCACCAACTAGCACTAAAAACTTCAATTCCATGATGCGATTGATGGATGCGTAGGCGAAGCCAGCCGAAGGCATCGCTTCTGATGGTAATACTTTAATATAGCGACTGCCGGAAATTACTACTGTTTTGCTCATGTAACCTTTCCTTAAATTATTAAAGAGCAGAAGGAAAAGACTCAAAGATTGCTCCTTGAGTCTTGGCTATTAACTAATTAGCTATTAGCAATTGGCCGTGTACCAATCAATGAAACGCTTGATGAGTTGAGCAGTTTCTATGTCATACTTGCTCAAATACCACAAAGTTATCGTCTTTCCTGCTTTGGATTGTTTGATTAGAAATTGGAGAATCGGTTGAATTTTATTCTCGTTGACTTCCTTCCAAAGAATTGTCCGTTTTTCTGAAATTGTTTTTCCATCAAGGCTCAAAATGGTCAAGCCTCGTGCTGTTTTCCGAGCCCAAGAATTTAGTTTGTAATCACTGCCTATATAACCAACTGCAAAATTAGTCGAAATAAATTCTCTCTGCTCTTTATCGAGCATTAACACAAATTGGCTGTTAATCTTTTTGAAGAAAGTGCCTTCGCGGATATGGGTATCAAAAAGGTCTTTGGAATCCTTGATGTGTTTGATGATAATTGTCATGGTTTTTATGAGTGAAAGGTTAGCATTCTCGCCGCTAGGCGTTAGCTCACGAGGTTTATTGGATAAAACAAAGCTCTCCAACCAATGATGATTAGAGAGCTTTTTATTATTTTCTCAGACAGTTCTTACCTTGACGAACTTCAATTTCACCGATGATATTCTTGAGGAAAACACATTTACGTTTATTACCAGCAGTAATAGTAATTCTACCTAGTTGCCCCCAACTAGCACCATATCCTGCTGCTGTCTGTGCCCAAGAAGCTCGATAGATAGAACCACCGTTGCCTGCAACACCGCTCGAAGTTCTTAAAGATGAATTGTTCGTGTCAATACGAACACCGCTTAGAGTTTTCCAGACCGTTACTTCGTCACAATCTCCACCGCTAACATTACCTATTTTGACTGTTCCCAATTGTTCTTTAATACAAAATGTTTCAACCTGACCAGATGTGATAGATTCAATTCTAGAAAATTCCATTGATTTCTGAATTTGAAGAATGGCTACATCCAAGCGAGTTCTATTGATAACACCTAGAAATGTAGACAAACCAATTGATGAAAGAATGCCAATGATTACTACGACAACGAGTTTTTCGCTTAATTTCATTTTATTACCCAAGAAACTTCATTACTTTCGCCGCTAGGCGTTAGACTGGGTAATAAGCGACATTCTTGAGTAAGATTGAGAGAAACTAGCTCTCTCTCCGCCCCGGAACTTTGCGATCGCTGACAACCTTCGTTTTAGGGGAGAGAGCGGGTAGAGTGGCGATCGGTGAACTTTACTCTAAAAAAAAGCCCAACTCCCTTATGAGGAATTGGACTTTTCTTTCAAACTAAGAATTGAGGATTAGTAAGGGATGGCATCATTGCCAACTTGAGTGGCAAAATCAGTAACTTGATGATTGCCAAAATCACCAGGAATGACATTACTTTTCTCATTCTTGGGATAATTGTTGTTACGAGCAATGTAGTAATCAGTTCTTACCTTCAAGATATCAGCCAATGAATAACCCAAATCTTTGATTAGCTTGAGCAATTCCTGCTCATTCATTGCTTGAATATCGTGAATTTTCCATTCAGCCTCAAATACCTCGTAGCCTTCTAATCCCTTGATTTCGGGATTGTCAGACTTGTACTGTTGCCAAGCTAGAATCCGCAAAGCATCACGTAGTTGAGAAGCATTCTTTTCTGATTTGGAAGGAATTAAGATAGCCATGATTGTCACCTATTGAGCGATTAAAGAACACTATCCTCGCCGCTAGGCGTTATCTGCTATAACCGATAACCTAACTGTACTCCGGGCGGATGGTGAATTTTTAAATGTGTAGGTGTAGCCAGCCGAAGGTATCGCTACAAATTTGTGGGGCTAGCTCTCCCACCGCCCAGTCAACTCTGCTACGAGCCGAGAAACTTGGTTTTAGGTGGGAGAGCGGATTGTCATAGCGAGAAACTGTTGCAGGCTAATGTAATTTGCGATTCTCATAGTTGACCAATGCCTTTAGCTCAACCATTGGAGAATTAAAAAAGGCGATCGCATCGTTCACCATTCTCGGCAATAACTCATCGTATTATACATCAAGTTTAGTTAAGAGTCTGCGATAATAAACCGCAGACTTTATCATCATTCGCAAAGATGAACATAAGCAAGGGTTAATGCCAGGATGAAATTAGAATCTGTTCCCTTCCCTTCCCAACGAGAACCACGAACGCCTACAATATGCGAACATTTCTCTAACCAATCAACGCCACCATTTTGTTTGATGGCATTAAACAACCGGGGATGTTGTTGTAATTTTGCTAAAATTACTTCCGCCATTAATTCAACATCTGCTTTCATTTCACCAACCTTAAACTTTTTAAACGCCGCTTCAGCATCCGGGAAAAGTTCACCTCGGAACTCAACAGGATAATGATTCTTTAATTTTCCCTTACGGAAAGCCAATTCAGTAGGATTAGTTAAGGCTGCACCCAAACCATTTTCACATCCAGACCAGATATTGATTCCTTCCATGTTCCAGATTCGATTATCATCACAACACTATTTTTAAGCGTCAGCATTCATTAATAACGCTATTGATAGAAAATCAATAGCGTTATCATTTGTTATTTTTCCACTAACTCAAGAACAGCATCAGCCGATAAACCACGAACTTTGATTTCTAAGGGAAAAGCATCAACACGCTTAGCACTGCGCGGTATAGCTTCGTCATCAGTCTTGAAATAACCGCCCAGTTCTATCGCTAATTGCCGCCAGTTTTCTACTTCTGAGTCACTTTCCAAGCCAATGTAAGTAATGAAAGATTCAAAGCCAGATTCGATTTCTGGCGATTCTTCCCACAAAAATTGGTTAGAAAAAGTACCACAGATGGTAATGCGATCGCTCAATTCGACAACAAGAAAGTTGCCATGAGGAGAAGTTTTTTTGATTCTTCCTTTAATTCCAGCAAATGTGATAGCCATAACAAAATTACTAAATTATCATTACAAATAAGCGTCAGCATTTCTTTAATATGATAACCTAAAATAGTCTTTAATAAATGCTGACGCTTACTAAAATTAAGGATTATTGAGGAGAACCATGATAGGAGAATATTACTTTGCAACTGGGATACAAATTTATCAATGTGGTGATGATTGGATAGCTAAAGTCGAATTTGAGGATTTGGGTCATGCAGAAATTGGCAGCATAAAAGGCTCACTGTCAACTAAATACAAAACTAACTTACTTGACAGTGCAAAAGTTGTTTATGATGATTCTCGAAAACTTGGTATTCAAATCAAATTGATTTCGGGTAATAAGCCGTATTTGTATGTCAAACAGTTGGAAGTAAACACTCCCGAAGTTTGGCACGAAATAAGAACTGTTGGGAACGAATTAGGCTTGGAAATTGTTAACTGTTTGTAATGAATTGCCTAGCATTGATAATTTGATAATGCTATTAATGCTTACGCTTAATTGTGTTAGTTGTTTGGGAAATTAACCATGTTAACTAAAGAAGAGTTAATCGATTTACTAGAACACTGCGTAGGAGGCGATGAATACTACAGACATTTGTTAGGAATGCTCTACACCGATGGCGTGAAAGAGTTGGCTGACAATGCAGAATGCTATTGGTTATTGGATGCGATCGCTGTTCATCAGCCTAAATTGCGTCAAAATCCAAGGCTACGAGATTTCCAGTTGTGGTTATTGGTAGTAGGAAACGAACATGAGTTAATTAAGCCCAAACATTCTGCGGTGTTGACTTGTTGGGAAGATACACCAGTTTTGGGGGTAAAACCAGCAGTTAGTCAAGAAATTGAATTTACCGATTTTCCCTTGCCAGAAATGAAACTCTATCTCGAAAATGGGGTTTTATTATTGCCAAGCGAAAGGTAATTAGTTGGAGGCGATCGCAGCATCTGAAACTGCGATGCCTTCACCTGGGCTTTTAATGATGTTTAAGGATTGCAAACATGGATAAAATTAATCAAGTAATTACCCAACTTATTCCTCATGTAACAGAGGTTGAAAATGGTGTGGCTGAGGCAGCAAAAATTTATCAATTCAAAGACGGAAAGTTTGTAGTACATCTTCGAGTTGGATTATTAGGTGTAGCGAACTGCAAAAAGCAGAGGTCAAAACTGCAAAAAGGGGATTTTTGAAACCACATTAACTGCCAAAAACAGGGGTGCCAAAACCACATTCAGTGCAGAAGAAACCACATTCAGTGCAAATAAACTGCAAACAGAAAATTGAAACCACATTAACTACAAATAGGCTACAACCAATAACTAGCAAAGGTTTCAGAGGCTCGACTGAACTCGCCGAACGTATGTATGACAGTGGAGGTGATACCAGGCTCTAGGGTTCGCCAACGGCGATCGCGCCTCAGACAGGAATGCCTTGTCTCAACATTTGCTCTTTTAAGTCCTGGGTGCGACTTGAAGGGAGTTGTCCTTGGAGTAAAGAGCGGACTTCATTAGGTTTGATATTAAGAAGATTAGCTAAAACTTTAGTATTATAACCCTGTCGAATCAGACGAGGCTCTAAATCATCAATTGAAGCTGCTATTACCATTTCAGCAATCTCTTGAGTCACTGGCTTCGCACCAAGTCTATAAGCTTCTTCAAAAGCTAACCGCAAATAATATTTGATTTGCAACGGTGTGACGAGCTTTTGTACAAAAACTTGCAGAGCTTCTTCACTCAACAACTCTTCTGACAAGCACTCATCTTTAGCGCAGTCTTTCAACAACCATTGAATGTAATCTCGCTGATAACCTTTAATTCCTTCTAAAGTAAATACAATAGCTCTAGCACCAATCTCTTCTAAGTTTGGCTGACGCAAATCGTTAGTTAACTTAGGATGTCCCGCTAAAATAACAGATAAGCTTCCTCCATTGTCACGAACTAACTCAATGAGTCGTTTGAGCTTCACTAAGGTTTTATTATCTAACTCGTGCGCTTCATCGACAAAAAGTGCAATCGGTTTCCGACATTTTTGAATCAATGACAGCAGTTTCCGTTCCCGTTGCTCTGCCATGCTTGGCAGTTTGGGATTCTTCTCAGGGGACAGGTCGCAAAACAAAGCTACGATCAACGTTCCTAAACTGACACGCTCTTTTTCGACGGCTAAAGAACGAGAAACAACAATATCTTTATCGACCGATAATTCTTTCATCAATCGCTGTAAAGCTGTAGTTTTTCCACAGCCGACCATCCCTGATAAAGCGATTAAACCTCCCTGGCGAATCACCGTTTTGACTTCTTTAAATAATGTCACTTGTTCGGCAATTTCAAAATACCCTGCCTGCTCGAAACTCCGATCTAACCCAAAATACTTCATCACTTCTCTTAACATCGAAATCTCCCTTGAGATAAATTGAAGTAAGCTTGGACTTGGCTCAAGATTTCTACTTTGTTCAAAGAACAATTACAAATTTCATTAACATACGCCATTTGTTCATCCGTGAGTTTGGCAAGCGGACATCCCAAATAATCAGCGATCGCTCGTTTAGCAGCAAGGATTGTCGGAAAGGCGAATTCTTGAAAAGGATCGGGATCGGCAAAGGATTGCATAGGTAGCTCAAACGGGGCGCGGTTCTCTTCTTCCGACTCGGAAGTGCCAACATTTTTCGGGAGGACTAATAACTTAGCCAGCGTTTCAATTCGATCGGCCCGAAGCTGCGTCTTAGTTTTTTTCAGATGGCGGTAGCGATGCAGAGGAATGGGGCCCCCAGCCGCAATATAGGGGCCATAACGCCGTTCCTGGTGTTCAACATACAATTCCCGATCGAACAACCCCCACCATAAAACCACCGTTTCGCCAGCTAAATCGGGTTCGACTTCATAAATAACTCCCTCCACAGTGATGCGTGCATCGATGCCTACCTTACGCCGTTCCGGTTCTCTGGCAAAAGTGCAAAAGCGCTCCCAACTGCACATCTGACGAAGGCCATTGGGCGGCAAGTTGGCTAACCAATCCTCAATCCGAGCATGAGATTCGCTGCGATGGGGCTGGCGGTTGTAGTGCAGGAGAAAACGTATCAACCCGTCGTTCGCTTCAGCTTCTGTCTCCGGTTCGTGCAAATGATAGAGAGTTTCGTGCATTTCTTTGACCGTGCGGAAAGGTCGCTCCACTTTTCCTTTGGCACGGGCTGTCACCCTTCGCCCATCTTTGCCTTGAGGCAAGTGGGTGCAGACTTCCACTCCCAGATATCCCATCACCTTGTTAAATACCAAACTGCGAGCAATGGGGCCGTTATCCATATAAAGCTGTTTGGGAATGCCTTGAAATGGCAGTTCCGCACCGGACTTAGGGGACATCGCAGCAAACAGGAACCGCAAGGCCGCTTCTACATCTTCCCCGTAAACGCTGTGGTACTCCTGGTAAGCTACGCCACTGCGGTCGTCTACGACGCTGTAAAGCATCAATAGCGGATGTCCGCGACCGGGTTCTATCCAAGCAGGTGCTTTCAAGTGCTTGAGGTCGGAATGGCTCAGGTCGAAGTGCCAGCAGTCGTTACTCAATTCGGCTTGGAAACGCACGGCTGGCGGTTGTCGTGTCAGTCGCTCCCAATCATAGCCCCACTGCTTGAGGTAACGGTTAACGGTGGTGACTTTCAATAAACCCGATGGAACGAGTACGTGACCGTCAGGAGTCTGGATGCCGCGTTCTTCGAGCAGGCGGATGGCTTCCCCAGTCGAGAGGTGGCGTTTTTTGCCATTGGATGTTCGCACCTTAATGGCAGCAATCACTTCGCAGTAGCGTTCCAAGGTCGCTCGCGGTACGACCCTTGGCACCCCGCGATCGGCACGCCGACTTCCCTCAACGGGCTGCCGCTGTCGCAAAGCCCGATATACAGTATCTTCGGAAACGCCATAGAGCTGAGCTACCTCTTGAATGGCAGTCCGGCGGGCGCTGCTGTGAGGGGGCAGTAGTTCCAAGCGGCGACGCAACTCCACAACGGTCTCTGTCGGTAACTGCCTTCGGGACACGCCCCACCTCCTAGTCTCACTCGCTTGATAAAGAGTATTTTATCTTCTTTCTATCAACTGAGATAAATTCTTCATTGAACTAAACAACTTAACGCTTGACGTGCTACCATCTCGGCGCGGGCTGATGTCACTTTTTGATAGCGTAATGTTGTCTGAATTGAGGTATGTCCCATCAGCGCTCGTAGTTCTTCAATTCCCATTAAACCGACTCGTTCTGTAGCGAATGTATGTCGTAGATCGTGGAGCCGAATGTTTTGCAGTTCGGGACTCAGTGCGGTGATTTCTGTCCAATACTTATGTACTGTCTGATAACTGATCCGGCTGACAATCAGAGTTTTCGGTTGTCGAGCTGTAAATAAAGCCGGATGGGGGGTAAAGCGTTCATATTTAATATATTCTGCTAGCGAATTAGCGGCATCTTCACTGTAGAAGCACCAGCGACGTTTGTTGCCTTTACCGAGTACCTGAAATTTTTGATGGTTGAGGTCTACATCTTCTAGGTTTAAAGCGAGTAATTCAGAAATGCGCGCTCCCGTCCGATGCAATAAGTGCACGATAGCATTCATTCTTAAGTCGTTGGCTACTAACTTATACAGCAAGCTGATTTGTTCGGGACTTAGGAAATGAACGATATCATCTGACAAGGATTCGCCTTTTTCGCGGCAGGGGTGGCGCTGTTTGAGTCGCGCAATAGGGTTGGAGTTTATATAACCTTTTTCGACGGCAAAGTTGAAGAGACTTTGCAGAATGGCTTGATGTCGATGGTGCGTTGTGTATTTTAAATGGCTCAAACTGTTGAGGTATTCACTTAAAAGTTCGCGGTCTAATATTTCTACTGACCACCGCCCATATTCTTTGAGGAGAGGGATTAGAGTCTGTTCGTAAGAGCGGAGCGTGCTTGGAGCTAATCTAGGGCGCTCTAAAAACTGGGTGGCTAATGTAGCTAAAGTAATTGTTAAGGATGCCATCTAGTTCTGAAGAACAGTTGAGCGTCGTTTCTGTTTGTAATATATCCGATCTAGCGAGCGGGCTAGTAGATTTTTATGTATACTTTAACGACACCGCAACCGGATGAATCTCTGCCGGAGTATGTCAAGCGAATCCGCCGATTGTTGGGTATGAGTCAGAAAGAGCTAGCGACTCAGGCGGGTATCCATTTACAAAGTTTGGGTAAGGTTGAGCGGGGTCAAACAACTAGACTGAATCAAAAAACGATTTCGGGTTTGGCTTATGCTTTGCAAGTTCCGGCTGAATATCTGGAAGCCGTGATTAAGAAAGTTCCTATTTCTGTTGCCAGTAGCGTCAAATTTTGCCCGAGTTGTTGGAGGCCTGGAACGGCTCCCGACCCCAATTGGGCTAATGCGCGAGCTAAGTTCTGTTTGATTTGTGGCACTCCTTTGAGGCATCGCTGCCCTGGTTGCGACGAACCGGTTGTTTCTCTTAAGTTCCGCTTCTGTCCTTATTGTGGTTGTCCTTATAAAGAGACCGTCAATGGCAGTTCTGCAAGGAGCCAAATCCCTTCCCAGTAAGCGGAGCATGAGTATTTGTAGTTAATGTGGTTTCAATTGTCTGTTTGCAGTTTATTTGCACGTAATGTGGTTTCTTCTGCACTGAATGTGGTTTTGAGACACCCACTTTTGGCAGTTAATGTGGTTTCAAAAATCCCCTTTTTGCAGTTTTGACCTCTGCTTTTTGCAGTTCGCTACA
>NZ_JAQMUA010000378.1:0-7690 GCF_028330895.1 Kamptonema animale CS-326
TGAAATCTTATGGCGGTTTATTAAGTATGAATGGATTGAAATAGATGCTTACAAAAATTGGTCAACATTTGTGGCATCTGTAGAAAAAATTCTCCGAGAATTTGGAGAAACCTATGTAATTAATTTTGTCTGACTACTTACAACCTAACCATCCTATAGCCCTAGCTACTTCCTCTCTTTTGCCCTCTGCTTGAGCAGTAGCTAAAGCAGCCTCAAAACACCTTTTTGCTTCCTCCCAATTCCCAATTTCATAGTGAGAAGATCCAAACCATAGTAAGGTTTCTGCTTGGTTGTTACCTTCAACAACGCTAGGATGCTGCATCAACGCATTCTCTATTAAATTACCATTCCCTAAGCGGAAAGAATAATTTAAAATTATTTCTACCAACCTGAATTGTTCTCTTTCATCTCCCACATTTAACGCAAAAATTGCAGTTTCTCCAAATCTTTGCAAATCGCTCATATCCTTAATGTCGTTAAATGTGATAATAGAGCGATAAAACAAATCAACTCTTTTGAATAAACTTGGCAATTGTTCGTAGTCTTGACGCATAAACTCTGCGAGCACCTGGTGCAATTTATACAAAATTTCGCATTTATCCCGATCGAATTGACTTTCTACCAAACTACTATTTACTAATCGTTCTACAAGCGCCTCAGTTTCGCTAATTTCCGCTTCCGTGAACTCAACAGCTTTACTTTTATTCGCTGCCAAAAATAAGCGGTTATCTTGCTCCCACTCATTCGTATATAGTCGCAAAAACGTCAACCCACGCCGATCAATTCCCACTCGCAAAATACACATCCGCCGGAGTAAATCTTGCGCTGCTTCACTGTGCTTTTCTAACTGTTCTCTCAAAATCGGTTCAACCTCCTCTGTCACTAATTCAGGGCGTTTGCGAAGATAACCGGGCTGCTCTGCATATTCTGATAACAGAGTTAACACAAATAAATGACCTTTAACGCGCTCTGCTATCCATTCTAAATCTTCAAGCTTATCTTGAAAATTGTAGGCTTGTAAAATTTCAATTCCTGCCTTAGTATCTACGCCTGTAAGCCTTTCAATATAAACTAATTTGCTATTTATTCTTGATTTTTTAGATCGTGGATCTCCTAAATCTGCCGGCACTTCCCGACTGGTTAAAATAATTTGCGATTGATGCTGCTGATACACCAAAGCATTTAATAATTTACCCCAATCCTGTGAGATTGCTCGTCCCGGTTGCGGTTCGCACGCTTTCTGTAAAATACTTTCCAGGTTGTCCAACACTAACAGACAGCGAGTTTCTGTCAACCCAGCGATAATTTTTGCAATCTTTTCATCAGCAGTTTTCAAAGGTTCCGCCGTCTTAAATTCTAAGCCATCAATTAATAGAAAATCTGCCACTTCATCAAAACTTGTCCCGACATCTGCCTTGAAATACATCGCGCATTGATAAGGGCAATCTGTGGTGACGGTACGGCTTGATAAATTAACACCCAGGGCTTCTAGGAGTTTCACAGCTAAACTGGTTTTACCTATGCCACCTTGACCAATTAATGCTAATACTTTGGCTGGGTTTTCTGGTTGCAGTAATTTTGTTTTTAAGTCATTTAGGAGGTTGTCGCGGCCTTTCCATACGGGTACGGCGGGGATGGCTTCGTGTAGGGCGACTTTTTTATCAGTTGCCGGGGTTGAGGCGGCGGGTTTTGTAGTTGATTGATCCGTTTCTCCTGGTAAATTGACAGAAACCTCAGTAACAGTCTCCGTTGTCACCGTGACTGATAAATTTGGCTTCTGGCGCGATCGAGCCTGTTTTTTCTCCAGCCAAAGCTGATCGAACGCTTCCTTATTCTTAGCTTGATCTCGACTCCACAGCCTTAGCGTAAAAGTCCAATTCCCCGCCCCTTGAGTTGCACCGCCATAGAGAATATCCAGAAATTTTTCACTTAAATAGTAAGTCAGGACATCATTAATTAATTGCTTTGTCCCTTCCTCCGTTGTCCTAACCGTAGGCTTAAAAATATCTCTGCCCCTCACCAATCTTCGTAGGGCCTCCAAAGTTGTTACAACTTTGATGTGATTAGTCTCTCGTGTCCAGTCCGCCGATAGATCATTGATATAGCTATCATCCAGTTTATTAGCCCGAACTAGCAAAGCTTCCACCAGTTCCCAGGCTCGCTTCTGAGGAGTTGGGCCATAACTTATATTCTTGCTGCCATCACTAGAAGACTGCTTAGACATGGGCGGGAGAAATAAATTTGCAAGAAACTTTCGGGAGAGTTTAGGGATATCGAAACTAAAACAGCTACCCGAAACCTTCCCTAAGCTAGATTCTACACTATCCCGAACCATCCCGAATCACCCTCTAGCTTCCGAGAATACCCGGAATTTTATAACTTCATCATCGAGTTTGAAATGAAGTTATGAACGTGCCAAATCAAATTAAATGGATGCTGATAGAGGCTACTGTTACTACTGCCATTGGCATAATTAATACTGGAGTTGGAATCGCCCTCACCTATATTGTAATATTTTACCACTGGCGTTTCGATAAACCATCTCACTCCCAACAGCAACCCCCAATCCAGCAAGTTATCGCCAAAAAACCTACTGAAAACCGCTTTCAAATTTGCCCTTTATTGGAGGCAATGTATCCCAATAAATAAGACCGGGCGAATAGAATTCGCGGCTACACAAACGAAGTCCGCCTGCGCGGACTAATAGAATTTCAACCCGCGCAGGCGGGTTTTGTTTGTGTAGACGCGGTTTCAACCGCCGGATAAATGCAATTAATTTCAACCCCCGCAGGCGGGTTTTGCCCATGTAGACGCGGTTTCAACCGCCCCGTAAATACAACCCTCCGCGCCCTCTAAGCCTCTACAATCGCCCGCAATAGCCAAAACCGAACCTCAACAGACGGATACCACCCACTCGAAAAATTAAAACCATGATTAAAATTCGTTACAATCAGTACATACAAAAGAGAAAAAAAGCTCTTATCTGAAATTAGAGGTAGCCAAAATGAACAGTACATTTCGCGTCGGCAACCTGTTTGGAATCCCATTTTACCTGCATCCCTCGTGGTTTTTAGTCCTGGCATTAGTAACCTGGGACTACGGCAGATTCCTAGCCGCAAGCTTTCCCGGCTTAGGCCCCCTATCGCCCTGGGTACTGGGATTAGTCACAGCATTGCTATTATTTGCCTCCGTACTCGCCCACGAATTAGGACACAGTTGGGTAGCCATTAAACAGGGAATTGACGTGAAATCGATCACGCTGTTTCTATTTGGAGGATTAGCCAACCTCGACAAGGAATCAAAAACTCCAGGGGAAGCATTTTGGGTAGCGATCGCAGGCCCCTTAGTCAGCATTATCCTGTTCGCGTTACTCACCACCATCGGCGCAACATTACCGATCGCAGGCCCCATCGCCGCGATCGTGGGAATGCTAGCCTACATCAACCTAGCCTTAGCATTGTTTAACCTAATTCCTGGCTTGCCTCTCGATGGCGGAAACATCCTCAAAGCGATCGTCTGGAAAATCACCGGCAACCCTTACAAAGGCACGCTATTCGCTAGCCGCGTCGGTCAACTATTAGGTGCGATCGCCATTATCTCCGGCTTCGTTGGTAACTTCTGGAACATATTAATCGGTTGGTTCCTGTGGCAAAATGCAGGTCAATCTGCCCAATCAGCTAAAGTTCAAAATGAACTCGCAGGATTAACAGCAGCAGATGCCGTCACCCCAGACAGTCCAATCGTTTCCGAGCACCTATCGATAAGAGAATTCGCCAACGATTACATCATCGGCAAAACTCCCTGGGCGCGATTCTTAGTCACAGGAGAAGCGGGACAATTAGTAGGCGCGATCGCCGCTGATGACATCAAAAATATTCCCACATCCCACTGGCCAGAAGTTCAAGTCAAAGAACTCATACAACCGATCAATTTTTCTACAGCAGTTCAACCGGATCAATCCTTACTGGAAGTCGCCACTCTGCTAGAACAATTGAAAGTACAAGAACTGCCCGTAATTCGCGACAACGGCGTACTCGTAGGACTAATCGAAAAATCGGGAATTATCCGTTTACTTCAAACGCGATCGGAAGCCAAGCCTGCTTAATATCGAGGGGCTAGGGGCTAGGGAAGAAGGGAATAGAATTAAGGGTTTGATGGAAACTCGAATCTCCTAATCACCTTGCAATCACCTTAGCGGTTCCTATATCTCGGTAGTTAGTAAGTTCTGGACATGGTATATTCTGTGTCATTGTGAGCAAACAGAAGCAATCTCAAGACCTTGAGATTGCTTCTGTTTTCTTCATTCTTTGCAACTCACGATCGCACTTAATAGGACTAATACCAAAAACAGGTTCCTTTGAAAATCAAGGCTCGATCCGACAGCTATAGCAATCCTAAATGAATCGTAAATTTTTTACCCCACCCCAACCATCCCCTTGCTAAGGGGAGGGAGTAAGAAATTCACAAATGATTTAGGATTGCGATATAAGTAGTCGGACATAAAATAAACGCAACCATGTCATTGCGAACGGAACGAAGTGAAGTGAAGCAATCGCAGGGTTAAGGGAAAAGGGGAGCACAGCGAACAATGACATTAGATATCTCAGAAAAAGAAGCTAAAACCCTTGCTATATATAAACAAAAGCCTAATTTTCAGAGATGTCTATTATTTATTTTTGTCCAACTACTTAGCAACAGCCTTGACGATTAGGAAGTTCTGAATAGCTGAAACCATTGATTCTGTTCCCTTCTTCCCCTAGCCTCCCTCCTTCTAAGTGCGATCGCATCCCTAATTGGTTGCAAAGGCTTACAATAAAAACAGTCCTGTGCTACCTTGCAACCAGCAAGATGCAAGCACACTCACCCTGCAACCACATCAAACGTGCCGTACCCCCCCCAGAACAGCCAAGAGCTGGATCTGAAGACATTATTTCCCTTTGAACTAGACGATTTCCAGCAAGAGGCGATCGCAGCCCTTCAAGCTGGCAAATCCGTCGTCGTCTGCGCCCCCACAGGCTCTGGCAAAACCCTCATTGGCGAATATGCCATCTACCGCGCCCTCAATCGCGGCAAGCGCGTCTTTTACACCACTCCCCTCAAAGCCCTCTCGAACCAAAAGCTGCGCGACTTCCGCCACCAATTCGGTCAAGACATGGTAGGGCTACTCACAGGTGATATGTCTTTCAACCGGGAAGCCCCGATCCTGGTGATGACAACAGAAATTTTCCGTAATATGCTCTACGGAACCCCCATCGGTGAAGTCGGCACATCTCTCACGGGCGTGGAAGCCGTAGTCTTAGATGAATGTCACTACATGAACGACAGACAGCGGGGTACAGTCTGGGAAGAATCGATCATCTACTGTCCCGCTGAAGTTCAACTCGTCGCCCTCTCCGCCACAGTCGCCAATAGCGACCAACTTACAGACTGGATTGGCAGAGTACACGGCCCTACAGAGTTAATTTACTCCGATTTCCGCCCCGTTCCTCTGCAATTTCACTTTGCCAACCAAAAAGGCCTCTTTCCCCTCCTGGAAGCAGGCACAAAAAAGGTCAACGCCCGCCTCGTACCCAAAAAAAAGCAGCAAAAAGAAACCAGAGGCAATATCCCCGTCCCCAATTTGCCAGAAATTCTTTCTGGCTTGCAGCAAAGGGATATGCTGCCAGCAATTTACTTTATCTTCAGTCGCAAAGGATGCGATCGCGCCGTTGGCGAAATGGGCAATTTGTCCCTAGTAACGGAGAAAGAATCGGCCTCACTGCGCCGGATTGTGGACGACTTTTTAGAACGCAACCCAGAAGCCCGTCGCGCCGGACAAGTAGAACCCCTCTACCAAGGCGTAGCCGCCCACCACGCAGGCATTTTGCCCGCTTGGAAAGGATTAGTTGAAGAACTTTTCGGTATGGGTTTAATTAAAGTCGTATTTGCCACCGAAACCCTCGCCGCCGGGATCAATATGCCCGCCCGTACCACAGTAATTTCTACCCTTTCCAAACGCACAGACAGGGGACACCGCCTGCTAAATGCTTCTGAATTCCTGCAAATGGCGGGTAGAGCTGGCAGACGGGGGATGGATGAGGTGGGATACGTAGTAACAGTGCAAACGCCCTTTGAAGGGGCAAAAGAAGCCGCTTACTTAGCAACAGCGGGAGCTGATGCCCTTTCCAGCCAGTTTACTCCTAGCTATGGCATGGTATTGAACTTGCTGCAAACTCACACTCTGGAAGAAGCTAAAGAGCTTGTAGAGCGAAGTTTTGGGCAGTATATTTCTACTCTGCACTTGCAGCCCCAACAAGCAGAAATTGACATCCTCAAAAGGGAATTAGCCGCGATCGAGGCACAGTTAGACTCTAGCGGTAAAAATATCGCCTCTCTAGAGAAGTTACTCGCCAATTATGAGAAATTGCAAGGACGAGTTAAGGAAGAAAAACGCATATTAAAAACTTTAGAACAACAGGCAGAAGACATACGGCTCAAGGATATGGCCGTTGCCGTTGCTTTTGCTGTAATTGGTACAGTGCTCAGTCTCAAAGGTAAGCACGTCCCAACAGCTAAACGACCCCAAGCACCAGCTTTACCAGCAGTATTAGTTGCGAAAATACCGGGGCCTGGTCAAGCTCCTTACTTGGTATGTTTGGGTAGAGATAACCGCTGGTATGTGGTGGCAATTAGCGACGTGGCGGGCTTGTATGCCGAAATTCCGCGCTTGAGTGTGGTGGATAGTTTGGGAGTTCCCCCGGAAATGGCGATGAGATTGGGCCAGTGTCGGCTGGGGAATGAAGATACAGCCGCGATCGCACGTTTAATTCCAGAAATGCCCACACCCACACCGCCCCCAGAAGCGATCGCACAGCAGCAGCGCATAGCCGCACTAGAACAACAGCTAGAAAATCACCCCCTCCACGAATGGGGAAACCCCGCTAGTTTGCTTAAACGACAACGCAGACGTGGGGGACTGGTAAAAGAAATTAGCGATCGCCAACAGCAGTTAGAAAAAAAACGCGCTCGCTACTGGGAAGAATTTCTCAATTTAATCGCCATCTTACAAAGCTTTGGCTGCTTAGATGGCTTAATGCCAACAATGTTAGGCAAAGCTTGCGCTGCCATTCGCGGTGATAATGAATTGTGGCTAGGTTTGTCCCTGATGTCCGGCGAATTTAACGAACTTGACCCCCATCACTTAGCTGCTGCTTGTGCCGGCTTAGTGACAGAAGTTTCTAGGCCAGACAGTTGGACTCGCTACACTTTGTCTCCCGAAGTTTTAGAAGCTTTAGACAATTTACAGCGAGGTCTGCGGCGGCGAGTATTCCAGGTACAGCATCGCCACGATGTAGCAATCCCTATCTGGTTAGAGCGTGAAATCATCACTTTGGTAGAACAATGGGCTCTTGGCGTAGAATGGCTTGACATTGTGGCCAACACGAGTTTAGATGAAGGCGATGTGGTGCGGATTTTACGCCGGACTTTAGATTTCTTATCTCAAGTTCCTCACGTACCTTATATATCTGAGTCTTTGCGGAGCAATGCCTACCGTGCTATGCAGTTAATTGACCGCTTTCCTGTTAATGAAGGGGTTGATTGAATAATAGTTAGTGGTTAGTGGTTAGTGGTTAGTTGTTAGTTGTTAATATTTGACAATTATCAAGACTTACGCAAAATCATCCGTAACGCCGCCTTCTAGGCGGTAACA
>NZ_JAQMUA010000030.1:0-7032 GCF_028330895.1 Kamptonema animale CS-326
CTCCCCTGCTCCCCCACTCCCTAAAGGTGGTGACACTTCCAAGGTTAATTGTTGCAAGTCACTTAATCGAACTCCTCGCAAGATTTGCGGTAGAGTTTCCTTGGCGGTAACGCCGGGACTGATATGTAAAACCAGGTTGTCACCTTGGCGAATTTGCCAAGTAACGCGGGGATGACAAACAGCAATTTGCTGAAGTATTAATTGTACTGCTCGCAACTGCTGTGTAGGAGATACAAAACCGCGACGGACTGGCCAACTGCCAAATAAATTAGATACCGTTACCACAGTACCGGGAGCGATCGCAATTGCTTGTACTTCCGTCGGTTCCCCAACATTATTGTAAACAACTCGCCAACCAGATGTTAGATTTTGATTTGGGGATTTTTGCTGGTCATTCTTAGGCTTTAATCTCTCTTCAATCGGAGTTGCAAAATCATTTTCTCGACTTGCAATTTCCAAGCAAGCTAACTGAGCCAAACTGTGTAAAGCTTCGCCGCGAAATCCCAGAGTTGTAATCTTCCAAAGGTCTTTTGCACTGTTGATTTTGCTAGTGCTATGAGCAGTTGCTGCCTGCTGTAAATTCTCTAAACTCATCCCTATACCATTGTCGAAAACTTGCACTCGCCATTGCTCTGGCCAGATCGAAACAATGATTCTAGTTGCACTCGCATCGAGGGAATTTTCTACCAATTCTCGCACTACAGCGGCCAGAGAGTCGATGACTTCTCCGGCGGCAATTAGGTGGACAACTTCTGCGGGTAGGGTTTGAATTGTAGCTGTCATCCCATTTTAAATTGTAGATTGTAAATTGTAGATTTTAGATTTTTGGTTATCTAAAAGCGAAAGCTATTCAGTTTTTATTCGTGGCAAACGCAGGCAGAAAGTTGTACCTTGAGAATATTGCGATTCAAAAGTAATATCGCCGCCATGAGCATCTATAATTGACTTAGCTATTGCTGTTCCCAATCCCGTACCGCTCCGCTTTCCAAAAGTTACAAATGCGTCAAATAGATGTTCGCGAATTGACTCTGGAATTCCCGGCCCATTGTCAGAAATTATAATTTTTGCCCATTTCTCATCGGTCTCAAGCACAATCTCAACTTTACCACCCTTACCGTCAAAAGCTTCTACAGCATTTCCCACTAAATTTTGCAAAACGCGCAAAATCTTGTTTTCATCAGCTTCGATAATTACATCTGCTGTCTGCACTACCAAATTGACATGAGTACTATCAAAATAAACTCGATTTAGCTTTTCAAATTGCTGTAAAGTATTAGATAAATTGACTATTTTTTTGTGCAGTACAGCATTGCCGCGAGAAAATTCTAATACTTCGTCCGCCATTCCTAACATTCGCTGTACTTGCAATTGAATCAGTTCGCACCATTCAGCCGTTTCTTCGTCTGGATGCAAGTCTTGGAGCATTTCACTTGATAATTGAATCCCTGTAAAAGGACTTTTAAAGTCGTGAATGATGGTGCTAACCATTTCTCCCACTACTACCATTTTCTCTTTGTGAACTAACTGTTTTACGTATTGGTCTGTTGTGGATCTTAGGTGTTGAGTAATGTAACCGAATAGATGAAGTACCGCACTGCCTTTGGCAATTCTCAAGGTGTCCATCAGAGTGTCGCGGGAAATTTTTGCTAATGTTGAATTACCGCAAACGACGGCTCTAGCACTGCGAGGCTGTCCGTCTAAAACTCCAAATTCTCCGAAAAAGTCGTTTGGTTTTGCTACGGCAACTGTTTGATATTTGCCTTCGGGTGTGCGCTTGCTAAACTCGACTTGACCTTCTAGAACTAGGTATAAAAAATCGGGAATTTCTCCTTCTTCAAAAACTACTTTTTCCAGGGGGAAGCTTTCCACTTCTGCCACTTGGCACAATTGGTCAGCTTGCTCTTGGTCAAAATAGGAGATAAATCGATGGGATGCTAGCTCCATTTGAGATTACCAAATGATTAATCTTGTCAGTTTCTTTCTGCTATATTTACTCAGTATTTCTTCACTCTCACCACTCGGTAAAGCGATCTTTTTGCCCAGAATTGGGGCTATAAAGTCTTATTTGAGCCGAGCGGAGCGCAGTTCAGTATAAATACTCAGTTTTTGTCAGCTTACGATTGAGCTGAGAGTCGGAGCGATCGCTCCCTGTCTAAGTAGAGTTTCGCCGAGCTAATAGTGCATACGCCTGTTGGTGTTACTCCCCGTTAGACTATCATATCCCCACCCGTAAGCCAAACTGAGTCTTGAGTATAAACCCCGCTCAACCTAGAAAGTAGAGCGATCGGGTGATTGATTTTACTTGACAAATTAGTTTAAACGTGATATGTAGGCAAAACTGCGAAACTATCTGGTAAAATCAAATACGGGTATCTCAATTAACCGATTAGGCCTTCTTTCTTCCCAAATCATTTGTTGAAAAATCTCTACTGTGTCAGGAGAAAAAAATCGCTCTCCAGTTTCAACACAAACCCTAGCTGGCACGTTTTCAATAACGCTAAACTTGCCATTAATTGCCAGGGTGTAGTTTACTTTTTCTTCGACAATTGTTTCTTTCAAAATGTCAGTTTTCATCTTAGCTTCTCCTAATTTTAAAATCAATCCAAAGTTGCGGATTTGGTTCGTATAGGGTAACGATCTTCAGCAAAATTTCTTCAATCATTGTCATCCAGCCGCACTTTACCTATACCAACCTAAAGCTATCACAGCATTTTGTCCCCCAAATCCAAAGCTAAAACAAAGCGTATTCCCGATATTACTCCGACGCGCCGCCATAACTAAGTCTAACTCAAATAATGATGTTCTCAATCCCACACAAGGCGGTAATATTTGATGTTTAATACTCATTAAACACAAGGCCGCACCTAATGCACCAGAGGCACCTAATGTATGTCCCGTCGCTCCCTTAGTTGAACTAATAGCAACTCCTTGAGGAAATAACTTTTCAGTTAACATTGCCTCATGTTCATCATTTAAATTAGTTGCAGTGCCGTGAGCATGAATATAATCTATATCATTGACAGATAATTTACTACGACTTAAACATTGCTCGATCGCTGCGATCGCACTTTTCCCTCCTAAATCCGGTGCTGTTGCATAACAGCCATCATTTGTCAAGCCAAACCCCAAAACTTGACCGTAAATCTTAGCACCGCGCCGCTTAGCTAACTCAGCAGACTCCAAAACTACCACCGCAGCGCCTTCTCCCAAAACAAAGCCTTCGCGCTGCGAATCAAAGGGATAGGCCCCCGTTTGCGCCAAAGCACCCATCTGATTGAATCCTGCTAGGGTTAAGGGCGTAATTGGGGCTTCCACAGCGCCAGCAATGACGCGATCGCATTGTCCCGTCTGGATTAACTCAAAACCTTGCGCGATCGCCCAAATTCCCGTCGCACAAGCCGCTGCTGGTGCTAATACCGGCCCCCTCGTACCAATGAAATTAGCCGCCGCGATCGCCCCAGCATGAGGCAAACAATCTAAGAATTGGTAATTGGTAATTGGTAATTGGTAATTGGTAATTGGTAATTCTTTTCCTTCTTCCTCCTCTCCTAGATAACTAAATTCCTCTTCATTCTTCCTTCTTCGTTTTTCGTTTTTCGTTTTTCCTTCCCTTGCCAACTGCTCTAACTTTGCTTGATTTCCGCGACTAGAACCAAGAACTAAGCCACAATCTGGCAAAGGTAAAAATAAATCAGCATCGATAATAGCATCAGCCAAAACCTGCTGAGTCAGTTTTATTAACTCAACAGGTTTTTTGCCAATTAAAGCCAAAGGTCTGCATTCAATTTCTGGGAAAGGTTGGTGCAGAAAAATCCCAGAATGACCAGATAAAATTTCATTCCAACTAGATTCCAGCGTACCCAAAGCTGAAACAAGACCGATGCCAGTAACAACAACTTTTACACTCATTGCTATTTGTTAGTAGTTAGTTGTTAGTTGTTAATATTTGACTTGACAACCAGTAACCTGCCACTTACAACTATAAACTAACCATTTGCCCACGAACAACTAACAACTAACCACTAACTACTAACAATTAATTTTTCAAATTTTCCAAACCCTGCGTTACCTTAGCTGATTCAATGCGATCTCCAGCCTGAATTTGATCTATCGCTTCCATCCCTTGCGTTACATAGCCAAAAACCGCATAGTCGCCATCCAATGCTGGCGAGTCACTCAAAGCAAAATAAAACTGAGAAGAAGCCGAATCAGGAAACTTAGATCTAGCCATTGCTACAGCACCGCGAGTGTGCTGTAATACAGGTTTAGCCGTTACTCCAGCTTGTTGAAATGTTGTACTATAAGTAGGTTTTTTGGCTCCTTTCGGCTTAATTTCTAAGGGAATATAGCGCTCTTTTGAAGTTGCAGGATCGATAAAACCACCTGTCCCCAAATCCGCCGCCGGAAACTTAGGATCTTTCCCTTGGGGATCGCCGCCTTGAACTACAAAAGGTTCCGGTTCCCGAACTACTCGGTGAAATACCAGGCCGTCGTAAACTCCGCGCTTGACTAAATCGACAAAATTACCCGCAGTAATAGGCGCATTTGTGCCGTCTACTTCGATAGTTATGGGGGCACCTTTAACTACCATTACTACCGTTGCCTTTCCTTCCAGGCGGGGTAAATTACTAATTTGTGGGCTACTCGCTTGTTGCGGTGGAGTTGAAGCCGCTTGACTGGCAGAGGGGCTAGGGACGGGTGAGGAATTTGCACTAGGGGAATCGCCGCATCCTCCTAAAGTTAGTACGCCAACGAGGAAAAGTGGTAATAACCACTGCTGAATTTTAATTTTCATTTTGACTCTGAGTTACACAGTTTTGATTTTAGCGAGTGTTGATTGAAGGCGCAAGTAATCAGTTAGCAGATTTATTGTACCAATTTGGCGTACAATAGCGATTGTATAAAGTAAGTTTTTAATATTGATATCGGAGTTCGGGACAATGACGACAGTTGTTTTAATTTTGCCGCTGGCATGAATTGGAAGTGTATATCTTTGAGGCTGGTGTTGAGATTAAGGAGTTGCGATCGCGCTTTGAGATTCAGGAATGGGATATGTGCGATCGCTTAACGCCTGCTGCAAATGACCTGTCATTAAATTAATAGTGAAACTATCTCCTTCTAGCATTTTAATTATTAGATGCTCGCCAATGACTGACATTCTGGTTCCTTGATCGGGTAAAGCTTCACTAAATCTGATCGCTCCTTCTGGGTTAAAAACTAGCACTTCCTCTTGAGTTAGTATAGCAGTGGCACTGTCTAAACTTAAAATCTGAACAATGTATGTAGTGAATGGTAAAGCTACAATAATGCGACCATCATGCAGATTAATAGCCGCTAATTTTTCATCTACTCCAATCCACATTTCACTACTATTTTGTGATAGTTTAATAATTGGTTCAATTAGCTCACTTCTCCAACTGATGCCGTAGCATCCTAATTTAGCACCGAGGTCAATAGCTGCAAACTTGTGAGCGTAATTGTGGGCAATTATCCTTCTAGGGCTATCAATTTTCTCAAATTCTGATTGGTCTATAATTTTGATTTTCATGATGTTTACTCTTGATATATCATAGGAATAATAGATGTAATTTGAGGGATGTTGTCTAGGTTGCCACTGGGGTAAAAGTAGCAAACTAGAATCGCTCCTGTTGCCTCTGTACCAATTACTTCGACTTTCCGAGTGATGTTGAGTCCATGTTTGGTGGGTTTCCTATAATTGATGACTTCTGGAGCATTTAATCCCTCAGCAAAGATTTGTAGTAGGCGATCGCGCCCTCCAATGGTTTCATCAATTCCTAGTCTATTTAATTCTTTCAAGTTCTGCAAGGAGCGCTTTATATTTTCGGGGTCTGAGGTGACTCTACCAAAAAAGAAGTCAAATTTGCTGGCTCTCACTGTGAACCCTTTACCTTGAATCACTTCATCCATTGTGGAAAATGTTGAGTGTTCCTAAAAATATTGCACTTAATCTATTAATTATACAATTGAACTGGGACGATCCGACTTCATCAGATTTCGCTAGTTTAGAGACAAGTAGGTTTTTGAGGATGAAGTTGTCAGTCTTTGGTATCAGAAACGGATATCCTGAGTAAACAATACCGATCGCACCTCATAACCCTCATTGAAAAAAGCGATCGCTACTCATATCTAAGCACGATCGCCTCACTCTCCAAATCATGGTCTAGCCAGATTTCTCACATTACAAACCTTCCAAAGGAACTCCTAAAAATCTAGCCAATTGAGCTCCTTGATTTTCCACCTCAGACAATCCTAAAGGCTGTCCCACCCGCGTTAAAGGATATTCCCGACGATCCTTGAGTTTAAGATAAATTGCTCGGCGCGGACTCAGACCTTCCTTAATATCAATTCGCACCGATTGTACATCCTCCCTCTTAATGGCGATATCAATTTTGCGGTTTTTCCCCGGAAAACCCCAGCGAAATAGTCTAATACTCCCATTTTCGCCATTAAACTCATTGTAGCCGCCCCCAACATCGCAGGCGATCGTCATCCACAGGTAAAGCGCCAGCAGCACCCCACAAACCCCATAGAAAGTCATCGCCATACCTTGAGGGAAAAAGTAAAGCTGAGTAGGGTCAGCAAAAGGCAGTAGGTTAACGTGCAAGTAGGAAGAAATACCTGCCAGTAAAAAACCAGTCCCGCCGATACTAACGATCGCAGCGAAGAAGTAATTACTCAAGCGGCGCGATCCCAGAACCTCCAGACGGAGTATGCGATCGCTTGTGGATGTCATTTGTGCAGTCATAAAATTTTCCTTTTTTTAGCCCAGGGGAATTGCAAATTTTGTTAATTTGTAATATATAGTTATGTTAACTTAATTAGAAACCTTCCCCTTTTAATAAGCACGAGGATTTTCGCGAAATGACTATAGCAGTCGGACGCGCCCAGAACGAACGAGGTCTATTTGATGCCCTCGACGACTGGCTCAAGCGCGATCGCTTCGTTTTCATCGGTTGGAGCGGCTTGCTCCTCTTCCCCTGCGCCTTCTTCGCCATCGGCGGCTGGTTGACC
>NZ_JAQMUA010000379.1:0-4502 GCF_028330895.1 Kamptonema animale CS-326
CCGCCAAGATGGCGGCCGTACTGCGATAGTGCGTAAGTCCTATTTATAGTTTTAATTTGCGTCTATTCCTATGGCCTCAGAAATACAACTCAAACCTCTTTCTTCCAACTTTTGTAACAATCCCTCTAAAATCCGCCGCACCATCCAGGGCCCCTCATAAATCCAACCTGTATAAACTTGAATTAAACTTGCCCCAGCCGCGATTTTTTCCCAAGCATCTTCAGCGGTAAAAATTCCGCCCACGCCAATAATTGGCAATTGGCCTTGAGTTTGCTGCCAAATAAACCGTATCACTTCTGTAGAGCGATCGCGCACGGGAGTACCGCTAATCCCTCCAGCTTCTTCGCTTATGTGTTTGCCAGTTTGCGGCAATATTTGAGTTTTGAGTCCATCGCGGCGGATAGTAGTATTAGTAGCGACAATACCTGCGAGTTCGTAGGTTTGAGCTAACTTAATGACAGATGCGATCGCCTCCCACTCCAAATCGGGCGCAATCTTGACTAAAATTGGCTTAAGAGCGCGATTTTCCTGTTGCAATCCCTCTAAAATTGTGCTTAACTGGTCGGCATCTTGAAGCGATCGCAGCCCTGGCGTATTAGGGGAAGACACATTCACCACAAAATAATCCCCCCAATCCTTGAGCAACTTAAAACTCCCTAAATAGTCTATCGAAGCCTCTTCTAGGGGTGTCACCTTAGATTTACCAAGATTGATCCCTAACGGGAATGGGGAAGATAGGGAGGATGGGGAGGATGGGGAGGATGGGGAGGATGGGGAGGATGGGGAGGATAGGTTCGATTTAACTTCTGCATCTCCCCCATCTCCCCCGCTCCCCCACCCCCCCGCTCCCCCGCCCCCCATCTCCCCCGCTCCCCCGCTCCCCCGCTCCCCTCTCCTCAATCCTTCTAAGCGAGTTGCGATCGCGACTGCACCTTGATTATTAAACCCCATACGATTTAAGGCTGCACTATCCGCCCCCAAGCGAAACAAGCGAGGGCGAGGATTCCCCGGTTGAGCTTGGAAAGTTACAGTACCCATTTCCGCAAAGCCAAAACCAAAGCTTCCCCAAATACCAGCCCCGAAAGCGTTTTTGTCAAAACCCGCAGCCAAACCCACAGGATTTTTAAACCTCAGTCCCCAGAGGGTTTGTTCTAGACGAGTATCTTTCTTACCCAAAGATTGCTCTAATTGAACTAGAAGCGGACGCACTGGCCCAGTACCATCAGCTTTACCCAAAAAGTCGATTATTGCCATTAGGCGATTGTGCAGCCACTCAGGATCGGCTTTCAATCCAGAAAATAAAAGAGGGCGTAGAGCCAGTTTATAAATATCCAAGTTATCTATCCTAGAGTAATTAAGTCAGCAAAAAGTAAGTAAAAATAAAAAATGAAAGAAAAAAATAGCCCCAAAGTATTAATTCTACTATTAGGTATTATTGCTAATCATTATTATTCGTTCTTACATTTTTAATTTTCAATTTGTAATTCTACACAGTTTGGGGGATAGCTAGCAATGGACGAGCAACAAAAGCAGAAGGATATTGAGGAACAAATCATTAGCTTAGAGCGCGTCCTCCAAACCCTCAGAGAAGAAGAGAATGTAGACGTTTTACTGGAGACAACCTTAAATTACCTGCAAACGGAGTTCGAGGACTACCAAGTAATTTGGATTGGTTTGTACGATCGCACAGGTCATCGCTTGTTTGGCAAAGGAGGGATTGTACCCAAAGGTGAGATTACATTTCTCAAGCAAAGGTTTACCCTCAATCCCGGCGACTTGCTAGAGCAAGTCGTGATTCAGCTTCGTCCCGTCAGCATCCCCGACTTGCGAGAAGAAACACGGGCGGGAGAATGGCGCAAAGCTGCTCAGACCTTCGATGTGCGGGGTACTATCATCTTTCCCCTCCGCTATAAGGATCGCTGCTACGGCGTGGTTTTGCTCGGTTCTGAAACCTGGGGTTTGTCACCCAAAGCTGGGGAAAAAGCACAGATGAGCGTGATTTTCGGGGCGCTGGCGGCGGCGCTGTACCAAATCGAGGCAGATTGGCAGCGACAACAGGCGAGGCATCCCGACGAACCCCTGCTGATGCTGATTTCGCAGTTAGGCAAAATCCGCTCCCTCGATCAGTGTCTACAGGCAGTAGTGGAGCAAACCCACCAATTTATCGAACCAGCACGGACGAATGTTTACTGGTTCGAGCGCGAACGGCGCTATTTCTGGCGTAGAGTCAGTAACCGTCAGGTTGCGCCCGGTTTGGGAGCGGGTAACAGACCAGCAAGTGGGATCACGGTGCAAGATTTGGGGGGATTTTATCAGGCTCTTGCTAACGAGCAAATTGTCTGGATTGGAGAGTCCCACAGTTCCCTCAGAAGCGAAGTCACGGGGCGGCTGATGCAGCAAATTCGCGCTCGTTCCCTATTGGCGGCTCCGATTATCTTGGAAACAGAGCTTTTGGGCTTTTTGGCGGTGGAGGCGAATGAACCCCGGATTTGGCAAGAAGATGAAAAAAGTTATCTGCGGGGTGCGGCTCAATTGGTAGGTCTGACTGCTCCTCTGTCGGAGATGGAGGATAAAATTCGACAAGTTGAACTCGATCGCGATTTAACTGCTGGGGTGGCTCGTGCTATTTATAGTGACGCTGATTGGCTGGAGACTTTGAAAACTACATCCGAGAAATTGTGCGATCGCCTCAGCGCCGAACACTTTTTGCTACTGCTACGGGAACCGGATCGGGGTCAGTTTGAAATTATCTGGCAGAATCAACCTCCCAATCGCCGCAAGTTAGCGTCTCCCTTGAAAGCTTTGGATGCGTCAGAACTTAAGGTATTTGAAGAAAGTGCCCAAGCAATGGCAATTGAAAATTGGGAAGAAGACAAGCGATTGGCAGCTTGGCGAGATGCTTTGGGGGAACAGGGGGCGCGATCGCTTTTGGTTTGCAGGACTGGAAAGAAGAAGGAAGAAGGAACAAGCAAGCAGGAAGAAAAGGAAAATAGCAATCTCAGCTCTGTTGAAGGTTTGGTGGTTATTGGTCACGACGCGGCACGAACTTGGAACCGATCTGAGCGAGAATTGGTAGCGATCGCCAGTCAACAGCTCGGCCTAATTATCCACCAGTGGGAACTTCAGCAACAAATCCAAAACCAACACAAATTTTACCAAACCCTAGAATCAGGTTTAGCGATTTTGTGGCAGGCACACTCAGACCAACTCCTGCAACAATTCTCTGGAGGAGAATCAAACTCAAGCGAAAACATACCTCAAAAGCAGCTAGAGCGTAGCTTTACCCAGCACATTGCCGAGGCCGTAGGTTGTCCTCTGGTAGCTTTAGTAACGTGGACTGCGGGGGCAAAAGAGGGACGTATTGCCGCCAGTGCTGCTGCTAGTCCTTTGTTTGCACTGAATCTGAATGTGGATATTCCAGTTCAGACAGATTTTTTGATTCAAAATGCTCTCAAAGCTAGTGGAATGCTGCATCTGAATATGAGCGATTTACCACTGGCAACTAAACGGTGGCTACGCAGTCCCGGTATTAGTCAAATTTTGGTGGTAGCGCTGCGGACGGCCCCGGAACACGAACCAACGGGAATTGTCTTAGCGGCGGATGCTCAAGGTCGCCCCTGGCCAGAACTCTCGGTTGATTTATTGAGTATTTTGGCAGCTCAGTTAGCTTGGTCGCGTCGCTACTTGACTGTACAAGCAACGCTGGAATCACAGCGAGAGGAATTGGAATGGCTCAATTGGTACAAACAGCGCCGTTTGGAGGAACTTTATCGTACTGTGGGGTCGGGGGTGAAGCAGTTGGGAGAGTTAAGCCAATCTGCGGCTTTACCGGGGAAGGAACAGAAGGATACTTTGACAACTTTGCGCTATCAGCAGCTTTTGCGGCAGATTGGGAATGCTCTAGCCTCCACTAATTTACTGCTGAAGCAGGAACAGTGGCGGTTACATAATGCAGTGGAAGTGATTGCGGTGGCTAGTTTGTTGAGGCGATCGCTTGAGCGTGTAGACTTGCTGGTGAAGCAATCTAATATTCAGTTACAAGTTTATCGGGAAAGTAATTCGGCGCTGCCTTCTGGACAAGTTTTAAGCATTCGCGGAGACAGTATTAAGTTAGAGTTGGTAGTTTATGAATTATTAGTAATCGCTTGCCGCCGTTCGGTATCGGGAGGAAAGATCGAGATTCGCTGTAAGCGTTTAGATGAACAGTGGTTAGAATTAGCGATCGCTGATAATGGTAATGTAGAGCCGCAGTTAATTAGTGACTTTAATAGCGGTACACCTCGCGATATATTACTTTCTTCTACTTTAGAGAAACCTCCCGGTCAGCATTTAATTATTTGTCAGCGAGTAGTACGGCAAATGAGCGGTAATCTTTATATGGAACTATTAGAGGATGGGATGGTTGTAGTGCGGTTATTGTTACCTTTAGGTAGTGCTTGATCTAATAATTATCAATTATAAATTATCAATTCTCAATTAAAGGTAGGGTGGGCGCTCGCCGC
>NZ_JAQMUA010000380.1:0-9956 GCF_028330895.1 Kamptonema animale CS-326
ATGAAAATCTAGAGGGTCTTAAAGAAAAAGTTTGCGCTTTTCTGGGAGAACTTTCAACAGAAGAAATAGCATCTATAGCCGGATGGGACTATATTTTATCAGCCCTAGCTACTGTTGCATAACTTTGGAGAAATGGTATAATTTGAGTACAAAACCTCACCCGAAATTTAATTAAATGTAGGGTGGGCGCTCGCCGTAACAAACCTGTAAATCATAGGAGAAGATATTTGTCGGCGATCGCCCACCTTACAATTACCAAATTACCAATTATCAATTACCAATTACCAATTCCTAATTACCAATTACCAATTACCAATTACCAATTACCAATAATATTTCACTCAGACTGAATCAAGCGCATATAAGGGCCGGGAACTGCCCTCATTTCCTCATGAGTACCGCGCTGTACAACCTTACCTCGGTCTAAGAGAATGATCTCATCACAGTCACGAATCGTACTTAAACGGTGAGCAACAATTAAACAAGTACAACCTCGTCGCCGAAGATTTTGATCGATAATTTTCTCAGTTTCTGCATCTAAAGCACTCGTAGCTTCATCCATAATTAAGATCGAAGGATCGTTTACCAAAGCACGGGCAATTTCTAAACGTTGTCGCTGTCCGCCACTTAAGTTTGCCGCACCTTCAAGCAAATTCCCTTCAATACCCCCAGAAATAGCTAAAACCACATCTAAAATCGCCGCATCTTGACAAGCACGTAATAATTGATCTTTGGGAATTGTACTATCCCATAGAGTTAAGTTTTCACGCACGGTTCCCCCAAACAGAAAAATATCCTGTTCCACCATTGATAGAGAATTTGTAAGCACAGAACGGGGGATTTTATAACGAGGAATACCATCAAATAGAATCTCTCCAGACCAAGCTTCATATAACCCCGCAACTGTTTTGGCAACAGTTGATTTACCAGAACCACTCCCTCCTACTAAGGCTACTCTTTGACCTGGCCGCAAGCTGAGACTAAGATTTTCAACTAAAGGAGCGTCAATTCGTGAATAGCCAAAAGTGAGATTGCGAAGTTCTAGATATCCTGCCAATTTAAAGGCAGAATTAGTTAATTTTCCATTTGTACGAGGTATTGCGTCAACCTGAAAGGGATTTTGGGGATTTTCTAGGTTAATCTGCGAATCAACTTCATTATCTAGTACATCATCTAATTGGTTAATATCTCCCTCTAACTCCTGAAGGGTACTACCAAAACTCACTAAGGTATTAACTGGCTTCTGAAACAGAGCCATTAAACTTTGAAAAGCAACTAACATCCCTATACTTAGGTGTCCATCCATCACCCGCAACCCGCCAATCACAAGGAGTGACAGAGTAGTTAAGGCAGTGATGAAATTGGGTAAAACAGTGATAGCTTGGTTGCTAATTCCGAGTTCCTGTTGAGCATTTTCTGCTTTCGTATAATATCCAGCCCAACGAGCAAAAAAGTCTGATTCTAAGGCTGCGGATTTGATGGTTTCAATACTTTGTAACCCTGCAATAGCAACACCTGCTGCCTTTCCTTGATCTTGCACTAACCTCATGTGACTATCTTTGCGTTTCTCTGCCACCCACTGCAAGGTTGAGACATTAAGGATTGCCAAGAAGATGCTGATTATAGTCAGTACCCAGTCATAGGCAAACATCACTGCTGCATAAAATATAACCATCACAACATCGATCGCAGTTTGGGCTAACTGACCAGATAATACATCTGCAACTCTGGTATTTAACTGTGCGCGGTTGCTAATTTCTCCCGCGAACCTTTGAGCATAAAATCCCACTGGTAAGCGGAGAATATGCCACAAAAAGCGGCTTGACATCCCCACAGATAATTTAATTTGTAAATGTCTTAAGTACCGCAATTGCAGCAGAGTTAAACTGGCTTGAATGAGGGCAGTAATTCCTATGCCGATTAATAAGGGTCGCAACCAATCATAGCGATTTTCGACTAGAATATTATCCACAAAGATTTGACCAAAAATGGAAATAGCCAACCCCGGAATTACAAGGAAAAAACCAGCTAAAATACAGTAAATAATTGCCCCTACTGAGCCTTTTAAACGCTCCATTAAAGAGCGAATAATGCTAGGTTTGCGGCCACCACGTTTAAACTCTGGGCCCGGTTCCATTAGCAAAACTACGCCAGTGTAAGCCTGATCGAATTCCTCAAAACTCACACTCCGAGGGCCAGTGCCGGGATCGTTGAGATAAACACGGTCTTTCGTAAATCCTTCAACTACTAGGAAATGGTTGAAGTTCCAAAATACAATAAACGGAGGTTGAATTTCTTGAAGTTGGGCAAGTTGTTTTTTAAATCCCTTCGCCTGCATTCCATAATTTTTAGCAGCTTTTAATACATTCGATGCTTTACTGCCATCACGGGAGACACCGCAATTAGTCCGCAGTTCGGGTAAAGGAACGATCCGACCATAATATCTCAGAATAATTCCCAAAGCGGCTGCACCACACTCCACCGCTTCCATTTGTAATAAGGTTGGTGTTTTTACCCGCTTGAAGATTTTGGGTTGTTTTAATTTAGTAAATCCCATCTTTAACATCTTTTTCATCAATAAACACCAGTCCATTCCCGGAGAACGGGTAGTAAAAAGGTAATAGGCGCTTGTTCTTCCACCCGAACTCTAGCAGTGGTGGTAATCCCAGGGGTAATTTTTAGTTGTGGGCCCTGGGAAGATGACCACTTATAACCACTGGGAGTTTGATCTGATTCCAATTGGGCACGGACTTCTACAATCGCCCCACCTGCATTTTCTCCACCTGCTCCGCCGCTGACATTTTGAATTAATCCACTAACCAAATCGGGATTGCCAATCACTGCTGCCACACCTTTTTGAGTAATAGGAAACTCGGAAACTGAAGTGACAGTGCCAACAATTCCTCCATATCGTTGCCGCTTAACTGTATCCGGTGTAATTTGAATCATCATTCCCGGTTTCACTTTTTTGCCATCTTTAACTGTAAAGTAACTAACTCCAACTAGGGTGCCTTTGCGGCTGGTCACATTCAAAGAACCTAAATTAGTACCGGGTGAAACTACTTGTCCTTCTGTAGCCATGATTTCTAAAATACAGCCGGCGTGAGGACTGCGAATTTCGCTGTTGTCAATAATTTGTTGTTGCAATTGAGCAATTTCTCGCCCTACATCCTGAATCGGATTTTGTTTATTATTTAGTTGTTCTAAGTTATCTTGTTCTAACCGCTTGGCTTTGGTATCTAATTCTTGCAAATCTGCCTGGGTTTGCCGAATTTGGTTGAGATTTTCTAGATGTCGTTGTTGAGATTCTGTTTCCTTTACTTCCAAGTCCTTGAGTTGTGCTTGAATTTCATTGATTTGATTGAGACTATTCAGATATTGCTGTTGGGTTGTAGCTTCTTGAACATCGATATCTTTGAGTTTTGCCTGGAGCGCTCCAATCTGATTGAGATTTTCCAGATATTGCTGTTGTGCTTCCACTTCACGGGCATCTAAATCTTTTAATTCTGCCTTGAGTTCTGCAACGCTTTCTAATTTTTGAAAATATTCTTGTTCTGCTTCGAGGAGAGTATCTTGAGGGATGGCACCTTCTGAGAATAGTTGCCGACGTTTTTCTAATCTTTCTGCTAAAACTGGCGCTATTTTTTTGGCATTTTCTAAGCGTTGTTGCAGACTCTGGCGCTGTTCAGCAATGGTATTTAAGCCTTTTTCTTTGAGGGTAGGTGTAAGTGATTTAGTATCTCGGAGTTGCTGTTGAACACTCTGTCTTTGCCTGACAATAGCATCTAAACCTCTACTTTGGATTATAGGTGTTAATTGTTGTAGATCCTGTAACCTTTGTTGTAGACTCTGACGCTGTTGGGCGATAGCATCTAAGCCTTTATTTTGCAGCATAGGAGTCATAGACTGAGCGGCTAAAAGACGTTGCTGAAGACTAATTTTGGAAGCAATAATGGCATCTTGTTCAGAACGAGTTCCCTGATTCAAGAGCAAAGATGTTTCGTTAGATTGCTGTTGCAATTGTGCTTGTTTATCTTGAGCAAGTTTTAGCCGCTGCTTGAGCTCAGAGGGATCGATGGTTGCCAAGCGTTCATTTTTAGCAATACATTGGCCTGCTTGGACATATAATGTTTTGAGTTGCCCTGAAATTGGGGATTGAAAATCAACTACTTGACGGGGTGCAATAAAGATACCGCGTCCATCAATGCTGATTGGTATTTTGCCAAAGACACTCCATGTTAACCCGACTATAACTAAACCCCCTAAAACGCTTAAAGGTACCCATTCTTTGGGGCCAACTACTTGCATGAGTTGATCGAGGCGTTCTGGAGAAGAGAGTCGCTCTAGAGATTCTTGGCGAAAAATATTTCGTTTTTTGCTATCTTTAGTAAACATCGTAGGTTACTCAATTATAACGATTAACGTAACTGGCGAATCATCCAATCAAAGCGGGTGCCGGCAATGGCAGTTCCTTCTAAAACATCAAAATCAAGCTCGTCTTCGGCATCAATTTCTTCGGAGAGCATGGAAGTGAGATCGTTGGCGAGAGTGGCAAATCCACGACGCATAAGTCGATCGCGCCAACGATTTGATAGGACAACAGCAATCGCTCGATAAAATCGACTTGCAAAGGCTCTGTCTTCCTCTAGTTTGGCGGCTAATTGTGATTGAGGTAGAGCTAGTAACCAAGCATTTTCTACTACTTTGACAGTAGCTGAGGCGGTGCCTATTTCTACAAAAGACATTTCACCGAGAATTTCGCCTTTTATTGACTTTGCGACTTCTTTCTCTGTTGTGATTCCGTTTTTGGTGAGGGAAATATAAATACCTAATGTGCCTTCTAGTAAAATGTAAACGGCAGGTACGGGTTTTCCTTGTTGGATGAGAACAGTATTAGGAATAACTTTTTCTGGTACTCCGTGAGCAATCATCCAAGCAATGTCGCTATCATTAAGAACGGCAAATACGAGCAGCACTTTTCGTAATGGTTCGCTGGGTAATGCTTGATTTTCCGTTAGTAAACCTGATAAGCCGCGCAATTGATCCGAGAGTTTTAAGGATAATAAATGATAGAAACGAGAGGCAAAATCTCCATCTGTTTCTAGTTTGCGGGTCAGCGTGTTTTTGGATAGTGACAATACCTGAGAATCTTCGACTACCTTGATGGTAGCCGAAGGTAAATGATTATCCAAAAAAGACATTTCTCCCATTAGTTCGCCGGCGAATAGTCGCTTGAGTTCTTGTTCTCCTCCGTCTTGGCGCGATACGGTAACAGCTAGGGTTCCTGAGATAGATAGATAGAGTGATTCTACTGGATGACCTTCTTGGATCAGCACTCGACCCGGTTGACATTTTTCTGGGGTACCTTCATGTAAAATCCATTCTAAATCCCTCTGATTTAAAATACTAAAGAAGGGAAATTGAGCTAGAGTTTCTGGGACGATCTGCGGAGTTTTCATAAATAACATTGTAAAGCTAATTCTGCGAGGATAAGCTAAACTTGGGAAAACTAGATAGAAAGCACCCTAGAATTGGAATTTGGATGGGAGTTTGAGTTTTGCTATCAAACTTATTTTGTACATTTTCAATGAGCAAATAATACAAAAAAAAAATTGTAATGTCAAGAAACTTATTAAAAATTTACACCGCAGGCTGGTTGAGTTTTAATTGCTCAACTTTTATGTTAAGCTTTGTTAAGGTATAATTTGACCTTGGGTAATATCCCAAGCACAATTTTTGTAATCTCAGGAGACATGAATGATTGAAGTTTATTACTGGACAACGCCCAACGGCCATAAAATTACGATGTTTCTAGAGGAAGTCGGAGTACCTTATACGCTGATTCCAATTAATATCGGTGCAGGCGATCAGTTTAAGCCGGAGTTTTTGAAGATTGCCCCTAACAATCGCATTCCTGCTATTGTCGATCGCGAACCTGTGGATGGCGGCGAACCAATTTCTGTGTTTGAGTCGGGGGCGATTTTACTTTATTTAGCAGAAAAAACTGGGAAGTTGATCCCTGGCGAGATTCGCGATCGCCTCGAAGTTCTACAATGGCTATTCTGGCAGATGGGCGGGCTCGGGCCAATGGCCGGACAGAACCATCATTTCAGTCAGTACGCCCCCGAAAAAATTCCCTACGCGATCGCACGTTACGTCAATGAGACGGGACGTTTGTATGCTGTATTGAATCGGCGGTTAAGCGATCGCGAATTTGTTGGTGGTGACTATTCGATCGCCGATATTGCCATTTATCCCTGGATTGTACCCTATGCGCTCCAAGGCCAAAAACTAGAAGATTTTGAACACTTGCAGCGTTGGTTTGAAGCGATTAAAGCCCGTCCCGCAACCATTCGAGCCTATCAGCAAGCAGAAGCTTTCAAAACTCAGGCAATTAGTATTGAAGAGTCACGAAATTTGTTGTTTAATCAGTCTGCCAAAACAGTCAATGATTGAGCGAGAATTGAAGGTAAAAATGACGATCGCCCGAGAACTTTTACGCAGAAGGAAGAAGGGAGAAGAGAGAAGATGTACTTAAGCGATCGATGTTATTTACGATCGCAGCGCTACTCAAACCTGATTACCCGCAAACTGATTTTAAGCTCAAATCCCTCTTCCTTTTTCCTTCACCCGTCTTCCTCCGACCGGTGATGCAGTGCGCGATCGCACCCACCCAAGCTGCTACACAAAACATTACATTTTTGTTACAATCGTGGCAAGTTTAATCTTAACTATCAACACTCAGAACTATGAGCCAATCGCCCTTACCCGTTGAAACCGACTCCGGGTCAGCCACCTCAACCGCCCCGTCGGGAACAGCACCTCAACCCAGTTACGTCAAACTTGCCATGCGAAACATGGTTCGCAAGCGCGCAACCTCCCTATTTCATTTTAGCCTAACAGCGATCGCCCTGTTAGGGATACTAATTGGTTTAGCATTTATAGATCGCTATTTTCATCCCTAAATATAGCAGTTTTTAATGCAGTAGGTACTGCTATTAATCACAAATCGCTAATTGAAGAAGGGACTAGGGAAAGAGAGGGAGGATGGAAGAAATGGTGAGGATGGGTAATTAGTGATTAGCGATTAGCCATTACCAATTAGCGATTAGCGATTAGCAATTAGCCATTAGCCATTACCAATTACCAATTACCAATTACCAGTTAACAGTTAACAAACATTCCAGGAGTGCCAAAAAATGGAAATCGAGGTGAGCGTACAGGACTATTTCTGGGAAGCTAACGAATCAGCTTCAGCAACAATTAGCCCTGAGAGTATCGCCGAGGGACAGATTCACCCCGAAACCTGGGAAACCTGGTTTCAGACATGGCTAGAAACCCTTTCCCCAGAGATGGGGCAAGTTCCCAGTTGCGAACTCAGCCTCCGCCTCACAGGAGACCCTGAAATGCAAACCCTCAACAGCCAATATCGGCAGCAAAATCGACCGACGGATGTACTAGCTTTTGCCGCTTTAGAGGTAAACTGTCCTCATTCCCAAGAAATGCTAGCATCCCTGCCCCTGTATTTAGGTGATATAGTAATTTCGGTCGATACAGCTCACCGTCAAGCCCAGCAGCAACAGCATCCCTTAACAACGGAGCTCGCATGGCTAGCGGCTCACGGTTTTTTGCATCTTTTGGGCTGGGATCACCCGGATGAAGATAGTTTGAATAGTATGCTCAATCAACAAGAAATATTGCTTAAAACGATTGGTCTTACCGTTCAAACATAAACATTTTCAATTATATAAGATTGGTTGGCGATGAGTTGAATTTCATCATAACGAAGTCAAAAATAACTTTCTGAAATCACAGCGAAAATCAGCAAAAACCCAGGAAAGCTACGAGACTAAATCAAACCAATCTTCAACGTCTTAAGAACACTCATCTCTATAACTTAAGCTTGCCCTTTATGAAATTAAATGAGTCGTCAATCTCCTCGGAGCGTGCAGAATTTATCCCCGATTCAGACTCTTCAACCCCAACCCTTAAAGGGTCTACTAAAGCAGTGAAGCACAACCGGGAACTATCCTGGCAAGTTGCCTCCAGTTTAGCAATTAGTTTTAAATTCGCCTGGGCCGGTCTAAATTATGCTTTTGAAACTCAGCGTAATTTTCGCATTCACACTGTCATTGGCACCTTAGCAATTGTCTTAAGTATCTTTTTGCATCTAAAACCCGTAGAAATATCCGTAATTGGCTTAACAATCGGTTTAGTTTTAGCCCTAGAATTGTTAAATACCGCCATAGAATCAGTGGTAGACTTAACAGTTCAGCAAACATACCACGACCTAGCTAGAATAGCAAAAGATTGTGCTGCGGGAGCTGTTTTAGTTTCCGCAATGGTCTCTGCCCTCGTCGCAGCTACCCTGTTGCTGCCTCCTTTATTAGCCCTAATTCAACCAGTAATTAGCCATTAGACAACAGCTTATTTATAGGAGTATAGCCCTTGATTATAGTCATCGATAACTACGACAGCTTCACCTATAATTTGGTGCAGTATCTAGGAGAATTGGGTGCTGATTTACCTGTAGCCTCCCAAGTGCAAGTCTACCGCAACGACCAAATCTCTATAGAAGAAATTCGCCAGTTGCAGCCAGCAGCAGTTGTGATTTCTCCAGGGCCAGGGCGACCAGAAGATGCCGGAATTTCTCTAGAATTGATTAAAGAATTAGGGTCAACCATGCCCATTTTAGGAGTTTGCCTCGGTCATCAAAGTATCGGTCAAGTTTTTGGGGGCAATATTGTTTCTGCACCCACTTTAATGCACGGTAAAACTTCTCCGGTTCTGCACGCAGGGATAGGAGTTTTTGAGGGGGTAGAATCGCCCTTAACTGCCACCCGCTACCACAGCCTAGTAATTGAACGAGAAAGTTGTCCAGAGGTTTTGGAAATTACAGCTTGGGTTGAAGATGGTACGATTATGGGCGTGCGACATCGCCAATACCCGCATATCGAGGGAGTTCAATTTCACCCTGAAAGTGTATTAACAACTTCTGGGAAGCAATTGCTACGAAATTTCTTGGCAAGGCTTCAAAATTGATCGGGTTTTAATTCCACAAAGGTGAATGTAAGAGATGATATTCTCTCAAGTTAAACGGGTTTAAATAGTAGGAATAAAGATGAAACGGCGACAATTGATGCGTTACGCACAGACAAGTTTACTAGCAGCTTTAGCAACTACCTTACCTTCAGGATGGCAAAGCTATCAGGCACAAACCAGCAATGGTTTGTCCGTGCAATGGTTAGGGCATACTTGCTTTTTATTCACTGGCGACGGCCTAAAAGTGCTGGTAAATCCCTTCCGCCCAATCGGTTGTACGGCGGGATACCGCGCTCCCAATGTGGCTACAGATTTAATTCTGATTAGCAGCAGATTATTAGATGAAGGCGCGATCGAGGGATTTTCAAATAATCCGGGGCTCCTTTACGAACCGGGAGTTTTTCAGTTTAATGGGATGCGGATTGAGGGTATTAATACACTGAAAGATCGCGAAGGGGGACGGCGTTTTGGGAGGAATGTGGCTTGGATGTGGAAGCAGGCGGGTGTCAAAATTCTACACTTGGGGGGAATTGCCGGACAAATTGAAATTGAACAACAAATCTTGCTCGGACGACCAGATTTGCTGTTAATTCCTGTGGGAGGCGGCCCCAAGGCTTATACTCCTGAAGAGGCGAAAAAAACTGTGGAACTTCTGAAACCCAAAATGGTGATTCCCACTCATTACAAAACCCCAGCGGCGGATGCAGGGGCCTGCGATCTGGTATCGCTAGATGACTTTTTAGCGCTAATGAGTGGTACTCCTGTGCGCCGCATAGATCGGGATACGATCGCGCTTAAACCTGCTGATTTACCTGATAATGGGTCGGTAATTGAAGTTTTAAGTTACAGGTTTTAACCGTTACTATACTTGTCCCTGCTTAAGGGTGGCGATCGCGATCGCCACCCTTAAGCAG
>NZ_JAQMUA010000381.1:0-16937 GCF_028330895.1 Kamptonema animale CS-326
AGATAGGGGAGATGGGGAGATGGGTAATTAGCAATTAGCAATTAGCCATTACCAATTAGCAATTAGCCATTAGCAATTAGCCATTAGCAATTAGCCATTACCAATTACCAATTACCAATTACCAATTACCAATTACCAATTACCAAACCAATAGTGTATCTACTATGCTTTTCAACTCTTACGTATTTATCTTTGGCTTTTTACCAATTACTATTATTGTATTTTTTGCTTTCTGCAAGTTTCATTTAATCAAAGGTGCGATTTGGTGGCTAGCCTTCACTTCCTTGTTTTTTTACGCTTACTGGAATATTTCCTATCTGCCTATCATGCTGGTTTCCGTGATTTTTAACTATTATATAGGTGAAGAAATCCAGCGAAGCCTGTCCAATCATCAGCGTGCCAAAACTCTACTCTGGGTTGGCATCATTTTGAATTTAGCAAATATTGGCTATTACAAATACGCCAATTTTTTTGTCACTTCTTGGAATCAGCTTTTTCACACCGAATGGTCAATTTCTGAGATTTCATTACCTCTAGCAATTTCCTTTTATACATTCACCCAAATTGCTTATCTCGTAGATGTCTATCGGGGAGAACACGAAAAATATAAATATGATTTAGTCTCCTATAGTCTATTCATTTCCTTCTTTCCCCAACTAATTGCCGGGCCCATCCTGCGCCACAACGAACTAATTCCAGAATTACGGCAAATACGAACTTTTGTTTTTTCCCATAAAAATGTAGCTATGGGTTTAACGATGTTCATCCTTGGACTGTCCAAAAAGGTAATTATAGCAGATAATATCTCTCCTTGGGTAGCCCCCGTTTTCAGCAATGCAAGTAATGTTAGTTTCCTCGAAGCTTGGACAGGATCGCTTAGTTATACATTGCAACTTTACTTTGATTTTTCTGGCTACTCAGATATGGCAGTTGGCTTGGGATGGATGTTTAATATTCCTCTACCTTATAACTTTAACTCTCCCTATAAAGCCACATCAATTACTGACTTTTGGCGGCGGTGGCATATTACCCTTTCTAATTTCCTCCGTGATTATTTGTACATCCCTTTAGGTGGTAATCGCCAAGGTGAAATTCGCCGCTATGTTAATCTAATGATAACTATGCTGTTAGGTGGACTATGGCACGGTGCCGGCTGGACTTTTGTTTTATGGGGAGGAATACACGGGTTATTTTTGGTAATTCATCAACTATGGCGCAAGCTAAATATTTCTTTGCCAAAATTGCTATGTTGGACGCTGACATTTTTAGCTGTTGTAGCTAGTTGGGTACTATTTCGTGCTCATAATATTCACACTGCCAAAGAAATTTTGAAGGCAATGGTAGGAATGAAAGGCTTTATATTGCCCACTTCTTTTGAATCCCAACTCAATTTTTTAACTCCGCTAGGAGTGCAGTTTAAAGAACTAGCGTATCTACCTAGCTTGGGTTTGCGAAATACAGCAATTGTATTGATTGGACTATTGCTGTGCGTTACCCTATCACCAAATACGCAACAATTTATGCAGCGGTTTAAGCCAACACAGATATGGATGGTAGTGACAGCTAGCTTAGCAGTTTTCTGTTTAATTTCTCTAAATCGCGTCTCTGAGTTTCTGTACTTTCAATTTTAAGGTGAGCTAAATCATGAAATCTTACCGCCGCTATATTTTTAGTTTCCTGGCAGTTGTATTCTTCTTAATGGGGTTAGTTGGAGCCTTTAATTTTTTGGTCGATCCCTACGGTGTGATGGGCAATTTAAGTATTGTTGGTTTCAATAAGGTAAAATCAGAAAATCACAATCACGTCAGATTATTTAAAGCTCTTGCTATAACTAAACTCACCCCCAAATCTGTTTTTTTAGGCTCTTCTAGAGCTGAAGTTGGTTTAGATCCAAATCATCCCGCTTTGGAGGATTACCAACCAGTTTATAATCTGGGAATTACTGGGGGAAATATCTATGAAGCTAAGCGCTATTTGCAACACGCGATCGCTAATCAACCCGATTTAAAGTTAGTGGTTTTAGGTCTAGATTTTTTTATGTTTAATCAGTTTGGGAAGCTTACCCCTAGTTTCCGGGAAAGTCGCTTAGAAAAAACTAGCATTACTTTTCAAGATGCCTGGGAAGTTCTTTTTTCTTTAGATGCTTTGATATCTAGTAAGCTGACAATAATTCGTAATAGAAATGAGCCTAATGCGACAGGTCATTTTTACCCGAATGGGATGCGTGATACTCCTTACTTTATTCGAGAAACTTATCACAATCAGCCGCAAGAAATTATTTTTGTGGAAGTATTAAAGGCTTTTCGTACTCGACCAGAATTTTATCAGACTTACCAACTTTCAGAGTCAAATATGAATGACTTAAAAAGTCTGATAGATATTTGTCGGCAACGGGGTATTAAATTAGAATTGTTCATTTCACCTTGTCATGCTACTGAATGGGAAGTTATTCGGGATGCGGGTTTTTGGCCAGTTTTTGAAGAGTGGAAGCGCCGAATAGTGGCAATGGCTACCGTCTGGGATTTTTCTGGTTACAATAGTATTACAACTGAACCTATTAGTAATAATATGAAAAATTATATAGAAAGCTCCCATTACCGCAAAGAAGTGGGAGATTTGGTAATAAATAGGATTTTCCAATACCGAGAAGAAACTCAGCCTAGAGATTTTGGGGTGTTGCTGACAGCAGACAATGTTGAAGCTCAGCTCGCTAAAATTCGGAGCGATCGCGAACTTTGGGCGAAAAATAACCCGGATACGGTGCAACTTGTGAAAAATTTAGAGCCTAACCCGAATTGCGAGTTTTGCAACGGTGTAGAGAACTTTTTAAAGTAAGCAGGGTTGGATATATAGCAGTCGCCAAGGCAGTTAGGACATTCTGAATTCCACCAAACTCGCTAATTCTATTACCTTCTCCCCCTTCTTCCCCTTCTTACCCTAGCCCCTAGCCCCTCTTAAACCGCCTTGGCGGTTGATATTAAGTGCGCCCTACTGGAATCGAACCAGTCTGAAAGCGAATTATGAGCTCGCTGCCTCCCCAATCGGCCAAAGGCGCTTTAGTTTAGATGATATCAGATGATAACACAATTTGCCAGTCCGTGCTAAAACTAGATAACTGAAATATAAATCGCCAATCGGCCGCTGGTTGATTTGGCATCGCTGCGAGTTACAGGCTATCTGTAGCAAATAGCAGTTTTCAGGGCGATTTGGCATAACTTTACAGGCAATGGCATTGAATTCAACTGTAGTTCTGACCTTAATTCTACTCACCCTCATGTTTGGAGCCGGTTTGACGAGTGCTTCATGGGGTTTTACTGTAGGTCGCCAAGCTTTGAAAGGAATTACTCAACCAGATGTCCGCCCCGGTAACAACGCGGGTGGCACTAAGGGTAGTTCAAATCCCCGCGAGGAAGTATCTATACTGAACGAGAAGGATATTCTTAAAGCTGTCAAAGCACGGATGGAAGGCCGTGATGTGGAGAAGGGGGCTGCTAAGGGCAATGCGGATGCAGACAAGGCGACGGCTAAATCTGCCCAGGCGAAAAAACCCGTTAAGCAGGAGAATGCCAAGACGAAGTTTCCGATTAATAGTCGCGACGGGGGCGTAACGCTGGAGGTGAGTTCCATTCGCGAACGCGGCAGTTCTCTGCTGCTGGATGTAAGCATGAAGAACGAAGGCTCGCAATCTGTCCGCTTTCTCTATAGTTTCTTGAATGTCACCGACGACCAAAATCGAGCCCTGAGTGCTAGTGCTGAAGATTTACCAGGGGAATTGCCACCTAATGGGCAGGTGTTTTACGGGACGGTGAGTATTCCCACAGCTTTGCTGGACAATGCCAAACAACTTTCGCTGACGCTGACGGATTATCCGAATCAAAAACTCCAGCTACAGATATCGGGGATTTCAATCCCGAAATAAAGTTGTTCTCAACGAGCGGTGATAGTATTTTCAAACTTGATTAAGAAGATCAAAGATGGTTGCCCCTGTTGTGGTTGTCGAAGGCGGTGCTAGGAATGCCTAGCTTACCTGCCCTTACTTGGACAGATGCGCTGTTACGGCTGCTGGCAGTTTTACTGCTGATTGCTATTAATGCTTTTTTTGTCACGGCGGAGTTTTCAATTGTCTCGGTACGGCGATCGCATATCAATCATTTAGCTGCGGTGGGCGATTTAGAAGCTCAGACTGTGCAATATTTACAGCGCAGAATCGAACGTCTCCTTTCGACTACACAGTTAGGAATTACTTTGTCTAGTTTGGCTCTCGGCTGGATTGGCGAGGGGACGATGGCGATTCTGGTGCGAAGGTTTTTGGCTTACTTGCCGCTACCACCGAATATTAGCGAGGCGATCGCTCATTCTCTGGGTATATCAATATTAACTTTTTTCCTCCTGGCTTACTTACAAATTGTCCTGGGAGAGCTCCTACCAAAATCAATAGCTTTGTTGCATTCAGAACAGTTAGCGAAGGTTTTAGGGCCTCCCAGTTTAGCGATCGCTCGTTTTTTTAACCCGTTTATTTGGATTCTCAACCAATCTACCCGCTGGTTACTGCGCGTGCTGGGCATGGAATACGGCGTTCCGCATCGACCAGTTACTTCCCAAGAATTGCAGCTCATAATTGCTACCTCCACTGAGTCAACAGGTTTGCAGGCCCAGGAGCGAGAACTACTCAATAATGTCTTTGAATTTGGAGCGGTTTCAGTCGAAGAAGTGATGACTACTCGTACTAGCATTGTGGCAATTCCTAGAACTGCTACCTTTCAAATGCTGCTAGATGAAATAGCTGTTTCTGGACATTCCCGCTATCCTGCTTTTGGGGAATCTTTAGACGAGATTGTTGGCCTTGTTGACTTCAAGCAACTCGCTAAACCCCTAGCTCAAGGTTTGCTTTCCCCCCAGACGCTAATTGACCCTTGGATTCGTCCAATTAGGTTTGTGCCGGAGGTGATGCTTTTGAGCGAATTGTTACCTTTAATGCAGCGATCGCCCGAAGAAATGGCGATCGTAGTTGATGAATATGGCGGAACATCTGGGTTAGTTACTATTAAGGATTTGATTGCAGAAATTATCGGCGAAAGTCGCGAATCATCAGACATGGAAGAAGTAGATCTGCAAATGTTAGATGACCGGACTTTTTTGGTGCAGGCCCAGTTAGAATTAGAATCTGTTAATGAAATATTGAATTTCAATTTGCCCATCGCTGATGAATACGAAACTCTGGGGGGCTTTCTGATCCACGAATTACAAATTATTCCTGCTCTTGGGGAAATATTTGTCTATGGAAATCTGGAATTTACTGTGATTTCTGCTTCTGGAGCACGCTTAGACCAAATTCGGATTCGCATATTGGACAGTTCAGGTACTCAGAATTTGATTGATACTGTGCCAAAAGATGGAAGTCAGACGACACCAGGCCAGTCTGCCAACAATCCCGATATTAATAGTGAATTAGACCATAGGAATTAGAGCAGAACTTACACCTGGAGGAGTAACAATAAGATTCATAAGCTTGATAAAATCAAGGACATAGCCCTGTGTCCCCTCTGGAAGGATGGGCGCTGATTAAATCTTATTTTCTTCATTAATTCACCGACTATTCCTTGAGAGAATTCGATAGCGATGAGTGAATTTTTTGACAATCGACACAAACTCAATATTTCGGAAGCAGCAGAAGTGTTTGTGTTTCCGGCATCTTTTGCTCAGCAACGGCTGTGGTTTCTCGCTCAATTAGCGCCTAACAATCCTTTCTATAATGTGACAACTGCACTGCGTTTGACAGGTGTACTCAACCATGATTGTCTAGAAGGGGCGTTAGATCAAATTGTGGGCAGGCATGAAGTTTTGCGGACAACTTTTGCGGCGGTAGACGGGCAGCCTATACAAGTAATTTCTCCGAATTTAAAGTTTGTTTTAAATATATCCGACTTGCAAAAAATACCCGCAGAAAAACGGGAAACAGAATCAATGAAATTAGCAGAACTGGAGGCGGAGCAACCTTTTGATTTATTAACAGGGCCGCTGCTACGGGGCGTGCTGATTTGTTTGTCGGAAACCGAGCATATTTTATTAATAAATATGCACCATATTGTTGCGGATGATTGGTCGCTTGGAGTATTAATTCGGGAACTAGGAATTATCTATACGGCCTTGGTAGACGGGCGCTCTTCTGAACTGCCAGAATTACCGCTGCAATATGCCGATTTTTCGGAATGGCAGCGCGAATGTTTGCAGGGGGAAGTATTAGAAAGCCAGTTAGTTTATTGGCGACAGCAGTTGACAGGTATTCAGGCGTTAAATTTACCGATAGCTAGACCTAAATTAGCCGCACAAAGCTACCGGGGAGCTACTGAATTTTTTGAGCTACCGCCGCAGTTAAGTAGCGAATTGAAAGCGCTGTCGCAGCAAGAAGGGGCGACTTTATTTATGACTTTACTAGCAGCATTTCAAGTGTTACTGTACCGCTATTCGCAACAGGAAGATCTGGCAATTGGCACCCCGATCGCTAACCGCAACCGCAGCGAAATTGAAGGATTAATCGGTTTTTTTGTCAATACTTTAGTGCTGCGAACTGATTTATCAGGAAACCCGACTTTTCGAGAACTTTTAAGCCGCGTTCGGGAAGTAACAATGTCTGCTTATGCCCGCCAAGATGTCCCTTTCGAGCAACTGGTGGAGGAATTACAGCCGGAGCGTTCTTTGCATCAAAATCCATTGTTTCAGGTGGTATTCAGCCTGCAAAATGCGCCGTCACAGCAGCTAGAGTTGCCCGGATTAGAGTTGAGTTATGTCAATTTGGAAGTAAAAACAGCACGTTTTGATTTGGAATTGCACTTGTGGGATGCTGCGGATAGTTTCAGGGGTTTCTATGGAAAAGATTGGCAGTATTCGGACAGTTTTAGAGGTGTGGCAATCTACAACACGGATTTATTCGATCGAAATGCAATTAGCAGGATGTTGGAACATTTCAAAATACTTTTATTAAACATTGTTGCTAACCCAGAACAGCGAATTGCTAACTTGCCTTTATTGAGCGAAGCTGAACGGCATCGGCTGTTAATTGAAGGGAATAATACTCGGAGAGATTATCCGAGAAATAGGTGCGTACACGAGTTGTTTGAGGAGATAGCTGAGCAAAATTCGAGCGCGATCGCGCTAACTTTTTCAGGTCAACAATTCACTTATCGAGAACTCAACGATCGCAGCAATCAACTAGCACATTATTTGCAAAAATTGGGTGTTGGTGCGGGTGTTTTAGTGGGGCTTTGTGCTGCGCGATCGCGCGATACAATTATCGGAATGTTGGGCATTTTGAAAGCTGGGGGAGCTTACTTGCCTTTAGATCCGAGTTATCCGCGCGATCGGCTCAATTTTATGTTAGCAGATGCCGGAGTTAATGTATTACTGGTACAGTCAAAGTTGGCGGAGAATTTTACAGGATTTGAGGGCGCGATCGTCTGTCTGGACGATCTGGAAATTTTCGCCAAAGAAAGCATAGAAAATCTTACCAACACCGCAAAATCAGACAATCTAGCTTACATTATTTACACATCCGGTTCAACTGGAAAACCTAAAGGTGTAGCAGTTCCCCACAAAGCTATTAATCGGCTGGTAATTAATACAAATTACATAAAAATCTTACCTTCAGATAAAGTTGCCCAAGTCTCAAACACATCATTTGACGCAGCTACATTCGAGATTTGGGGAGCTTTGCTAAACGGAGCACAATTAGTGGTAATTAATACAGAGACAATGCTTTCGCCCCGCGAGTTAGCTTCCGAAATTCGCCAACAAGGTATTACTATTTTATTTTTAACTACTGCCTTATTCCAAAAAACGGCTGGAAGTGTTCCGCAAGCATTTAATTCGCTTAAGTATTTATTATTTGGAGGAGAAGTTGCCGATCCAAAATGCGTCCGAGAAGTCCTCCAAAAAGGGCCGCCAGAACATTTAATTCACGTTTACGGCCCGACAGAGAACACCACATTTTCTGCTTTTTACTGCGTGGGAGATGTACCGGAACAAGCAGCGTCAGTCCCCATCGGCAAACCGATTGCAAACACGCAAATTTATATATTAGATAACTATTTGCAACCAGTACCGATCGGGATTCCGGGCGAACTGCACGTCGGCGGCGATGGACTCGCTGAGGGCTATCTTAACCGTCCCGATTTAACAGCAGAAAAATTTATTCCTAATCCTTTTACTGCTAATTCTGAGTTAGGAGAATTAAGGGATGCCAAACTTTATAAAACTGGCGATTTAGCCCGCTACCTTCCCGATGGTAATATCGAATTTTTAGGTCGCATTGACAGCCAGGTAAAGATTCGCGGGTACAGAATCGAATTGGGAGAAATTGAAGCAATGCTCAATCAGTACCCAGGAGTGAAAGCAGCGACGGTAATTGTTAGAGAAGATATTCCGGGAGACAAATATCTGGCTGCTTATATTGTTCTCCATAGCATTAATTACAAACTGCAAGTTAATCAACTGCAATCGGGTAATTTGCGGCAATTTTTACAACAGAAACTGCCTGGATATATGGTTCCCAAAACTTTGGCCGTGCTGGAATCTTTGCCCCTGACTCCTAACGGCAAAGTCGATCGTGCGGTGTTACTTAAGATAGATGCAGAAACAGGCGATCGCCAAGAAAATTATGTAGCGCCTCGGACTGAAGTTGAAGAAGTGCTTGCCCAAATTTGGGCTAAAGTTTTGGGAAAACAGCAAGTGAGCGTTTGCGATAATTTCTTTGAATTAGGCGGACATTCGCTGCTGGCAACTCAATTAATTTCCCGCATCCGAGACGCTTTTCAAATAGAATTGTCGGTCAGAAATTTGTTTGAGTCCCCAACAACGGCAAGTCTAGCAAAATACATTGAGACTGTTTGTTGGGCGGCGAAAAATCAACAGGTTTCACAGCAGACAGTAGATGCTAGAGAAGATGTGGAATTTTGACGCAATACACCGATTGTTTGCTGTTTGCGAAAATAACTAGGACGGGTTCTCCGGCCCATCCCACAATAAAAAATGACTTTCATGGATGGGCAGGATTTATCAGGGAGGTTGACTATAGCGAAAAGTCACTATCACGAAGCGCAAAAAGCTCTAATAACTTCCGCAAACTCCTGGTTTTTCTCCATCAGTGCCATGTGTCCCCCCAGCTTTAAAGTAATCAATTCTGCTTCAGGCAATTCTGCTTTCATCCGCTGGCTAGCAGCGGGGAGAGTGACAATATCTGAATTGCCGCAGATAACCAGCACAGGAACGCGAATTCCTGCCAAAGTTTTTGTTTCATCGTATTTGAACATCGCCAGCGTGCCGAGTGCGAGAACGCGGGGGGAACCCAAGGCTGATAAGAATGCTGAAAAGTCCAATTGACCGCGAGTTTCTGTGCCTTTAAATCCCGATATTTCGACGCTAAGGTACAGCGAACCATTGAGGTAACTCTGCCAGGTCATCAGCCACAAAACCGGGGAAAGAATTGAGGCGATGTGCAATATCGGTTCGAGCAAAGGCTTTTGCAAAGCACACAACAAACCGCTAAAAATACTGGTTTTGAGAGGATTTGTATAAGTGGTATCTACCAGGATTAAACCAGCTACTCGGCGGCCGAGATGTTCTGGAAACAAGCGGCAAAATGTTAGGGAAATCATGCCTCCCATGCTGTGTCCTAGCAGGAAAACTGGTTGATCTCCAGCTATGGAAACCACGGCTTCAAGATCGCGGGCAAGTTTTTCTAAGGAGTAATCGCTGTTTTTCGGTCGAGTGGATTTTCCTAGTCCCGGCAAATCCCAAACTATCACTCGAAATCGATCGCTCAATTGCTTTTTGACGTAATACCAAACCATACTATTTGGCCCCCAACCGTGCGATAAAATAATCGGCTGTCCGTCTTCTGGGCCGTAGAATTCTACTTGTAAAACAGTGCCATCTGGTCTTTTTAACCGCTGCACTGTACCCGTCCGCGTTGGCTTAGGTTCGTCAGTTCCGGGGCGACGAAATAGCGGTAAGCTAATAAAACGACCGCCAAAAGACCAAAGAACTATTAATATTCCGCTAACTAAGTAGGACGTGGCTACAAGTTCGCCGATATACCATTCGTAAAGAATGTAGATACCTCCACCAAGTATTCCGAAGGACAGCAGTCCCATCAGCCATACGAGTAGAAAATTGAGTGGCATGAACGGCATAAGCTAAAACCTTGCGCTCTAATTTTTGTTGGTTTGTCCAACAGGATCATACTTAAGTTAGACCAAAATTGGCTACGAATGAGATAAAGTTTGATATCAAGTCTGGTTAATTGCACATTATATTTGTAGGGAGATGGCGCTGCCGTGTCCTTAGCTGTAGCGCCTTAATTTAACCGAATTTAATATTATTTATCTGGTTGTAAAATTTATTTTATTAGTTGGTCAAAGCGATCGCAAGATAACTCAAAATGCTGGAGCCGAAAATGTCGAGTTTACCGCCACAAATTGCAGATTCCATCAAGGAGAGTTTGGTTGAGTTCCTATCGCGCCTCCGTAGTCTCGATATTAATGTTTTTATCGAGGGTGAAACCCTGCGCTGCAATGCTCCTGAAGGAGTTATGACTGCGGAAATGCGGACGGAAATATTGAACAAAAAATATGAGATTATTTCATTTTTAAAAGCTGCTAATTCTACTACTACAAACATCGTACCTGTTTCGCGGGAGGGAATTATACCGCTTTCTTTTGCACAGCAGAGGCTGTGGTTTATGGATAAATTAGTACCGAATAATCCATTTTATAATGTTCCGGCTGCGGTGCGGATGACGGGCGCGATCGATTTGGCAGCGCTGCAACAAAGTTTTGATGAAATTGTGCGCCGACACGAAGCTTTGCGGACGACTTTCGCTGCGGTAAACGGGCAGCCAGTTCAAAAGATAGCTGCGGCTGTTAATGTGGCGATCGCGCTTTGGGATTTGCAAAATTTGCCGTCAGCCAAACGAGAAATTGAGGTCGAACGGTTGATAACTGAGGAGGCGCAGCGACCTTTTAATTTATCAGTCTGCCCGCTGGTGCGAGTGAATTTATTGCAGTTAGATGAAGCTGAATATTTGCTGATACTGAATATGCACCACATTGTTTCTGACGGGTGGTCGATCGGGGTGCTAATTCAGGAATTGGGGGCGCTTTATCCGGCTTTTGCTAGTAAAAAACCTTCGCCTTTACCTGCATTATCTATTCAGTATGCTGATTTTTCCAGGTGGCAGCGCGATCGGCTGCAAGGTGATGTTTTAGAAACTCAATTAACTTATTGGCGGCGGCAGTTAGAGGGTATTTCTATGTTGAATTTGCAGACCGATCGACCCCGGCCTGCGGTGCAAAGTTACCGAGGAAAACGGCTATTTTTGCAACTGCCAAAACAATTAAGCGAGGCTTTAGAAGCTTTCAGCCAGCGTGAAGGAGTAACGTTATTTATGACGTTGCTGGCGGCTTTTCAAACGCTACTTTTCCGATATTCACAGCAGTCAGATATTGCAGTTGGAACTCCCATCGCTAACCGTAACCGCAGTGAAATTGAATCCTTAATTGGATTCTTTGTCAACAGTTTGGTGCTGCGAACCGATTTGTCGGGAAACCCAACTTTTCGGGAACTTTTAAACAGGGTAAAAGAAGTGGCATTGGGAGCTTACGCGCACCAAGATGTACCGTTTGAAAAGCTAGTTGAGGAACTGCATCCCGATCGCGCATTGAACCAAAATCCCTTATTTCAGGTGGTATTTGCGCTGCAAAATGCGCCTGCGGACAAATTAGAATTGCCGGAATTGACGTTGAGGCCGCAACAGTTGGATGCTGGGACAGCTAGGTTCGATTTGGAGTTTCATTTGTGGGAGCGATCGCCCGATAATAAGCTGTGGGTTGATTGTGCGGATGGCATTAGCGGTTTTGTAATTTACAGCGCGGATTTGTTTGATGAAGCTACTATTGTGCGGATGCTGGGGCATTTTGAAACCCTGTTGTCAAGTATTGTTGCTAATCCCGATGGGCAGATTGCCAATTTAGAAATTTTGACCGACGCTGAGCGAGATTTGCTGTTAGTTAAATGCAATAAAAATCAAATTAATTATCCAAAAGATTTATGCCTTCACCAGTTATTTGAAATTCAAGCAGAGCAAACTCCCGATGCGGTAGCTTTAGTATTTGGAGAGGAAAAGATTTCCTATCGAGAGCTAAATATCCGCAGCAACAAATTAGCGCATTATTTGCAAAAAATCGGGGTGGGTGCGGAAGTTTTGGTGGGGATTTGCGTAGAGCGATCGCCTGATGCGATTATCGGGATGCTGGGCATTCTGAAAGCGGGTGGAGCTTACTTGCCTTTAGATCCGACTTATCCGCGCGATCGCTTGAACTTGATGTTAGAAGATGCTCATGTCCCCGTAGTGCTTACTCACCAAGGGTTTAACCTCCAAGCTAATAGCGAAAGTCGTAGTGAAAGCGGAGAAACTTACAATCCGATTGTGGTTGATTTGGATGAGAGTGGGGAGAGTAGCGATCGACAAAATCCCGATCGTGCGATCGCCCCAGTTGCAGCAAATCTGGCTTGCGTCATCTATACATCGGGCTCCACTGGCAAGCCGAAAGGAGTGCAAATCGAGCATCGTAGCTTGTTAAATCTGATTTTTTGGCATCAGCAAGAGTTTGCAATTTCGGCGTGCGATCGCGCCTCGCAGATTGCTGGGATTGCTTTCGATGCTTTCGGGTGGGAAATCTGGCCTTATTTGGCTGCGGGGGCTAGCATTTATTTTGCTGAGGATGAAATTAGGCGATCGCCCGATCGGTTGCAGGAATGGCTGCTATCAAATGAGATCGCTGTTAGCTTTTTGCCAACACCTTTAGCCGAACAAGTTTTGCTATTAGATTGGCCGGCTGATTCTGCTTTGCGAATTTTGCTGACAGGAGGCGATAAACTCCGCCAGTATCCTTCAGCGAAGCATCCTTTTAAAGTAGTGAATAATTACGGCCCAACTGAGGCTACTGTTGTAGCAACTTCCGGCACAATTCCTGTTAGGGAGCAAGCGGATACAGCACCCACGATCGGATGCGCGATCGCTAACGTTCAAGTGTATATATTGGACAAGTATTTGCAGCCCTTACCCGTTGGTGTTGCTGGCGAATTGTACCTCGGTGGCTGCGGAGTTGCTAGGGGCTATCTCAACCGAACAAAATTAACTCAAGAAAAATTTATTCCCAATCCTTTTGCTATCCAGTCTGAGTTAGAACAGCCAAGAGAACATTCCCAACTATACAAAACAGGTGACTTAGTTCGCTACCGAAACGATGGCAATCTGGAGTTTTTAGGTCGCCTCGACGAACAAGTACAAATTCGGGGTTTCCGTATCGAATTAGGAGAAATTGAAGCAGTATTGGCTCAGCATCCAGCGGTGCAGCAAACTGTAGTCATAGCTTCCCAAGATGGGGAGGGAGAAAAACATTTAGTTGCTTATGTTGCCCTGAATGCTGAAGACATTTTTGCCGAAGAACCCGACATTCAGCAATTACAGGCGGAGCAAGTTTTGCAATGGCAAATGCTGTACGGTGAAACTTACAAACAACCTGCTAGCGGTATAGATCCAACGTTCAATATTACAGGTTGGAATAGCAGTTATACCGGGGAGGCGATCGCGGCGGAACAAATACGCGAGTGGGCAAATAATCAAGCTGCCCAAATTTTGAAATTACAGCCAAATCGAGTATTAGAAATTGGCTGCGGTACGGGCTTGCTGCTGTTCCAAATTGCCCCACACTGCACGCAGTATTGGGGTACGGACTTTTCGCCGCAGTCGATTAATTACATTCAGCAGCATTTGCGCGATCGCGACTTGGCGAATGTAACGCTGTTGCAAAAAATGGCGGCAGATTTTGAGGGCATAGAAACAGCAGCATTTGATGCAGTAATTCTCAATTCTGTAGTGCAGTATTTTCCCAGCATTGACTATCTTTTGCAGGTGCTAGAAGGAGCTCTAAAAGCAGTGGCTCCTGGCGGTAGCATTTTCATCGGCGACGTGCGAAACTTGCCTTTATTGGCAGCTTTTCATGCGGCGGTGGAATTGTATCGATCGCCCCCTTCGGCGACTATCGAACAGTTGCAGCAGCGGGTACAAATGCAAATTTTTCAAGAAACAGAATTAGTCATTGACCCGGATTTCTTTAGGGCATTAAAGCACCGATTTCCGCAAATTAGCGGCGTAGAAATTCAACTGCTACGCGGTACATTTCATAATGAATTAACTCAGTTTCGTTATAATGTGATTCTTCATCGGGCGGGTGAAATAGATATGCCCTCCCCCCCCTTGGTAAGGGGGGGAAGGAGAGAGGAAAAAGAGATATGGTTGAACTGGTCTTCTCAAAATAAAGATTTGACGGCGGCAAAAGTGCGCCAGATTTTAGTTGAAAATAAACCGGATATTTTAAAGATTGCCAATGTGCCGAACGCGCGAGTTGCGGCAGCAGTTCAGGCGGCAGAGTGGCTGTCTAATTCCGATAAATTTAAAACAGCACTTCAGTTGCAAAAAGCTTTGCAAGAACTTCCTAATTTAGGAATAGAACCGGAAACATGGTATGCTTTGGATGTACCATATACAGTTAATATTAATTGGTCTAATCCTAGCAATAAAGGCTGCTACGAGGTAGTATTTGTACGGGGAGAAGAGAGAAGTTTTACGGCAGAAGAAACAGGCGATCGCCTGCGCCCTTGGCACTCTTATGCTAACAACCCCCTGCAAACTAAAGCCGCTCGTAAATTAGTGCCAGAACTGCAAGCCTACCTAGCAGAAAAGCTGCCAGAATATATGATCCCAGCAGCTTTTGCCGTGCTGGAATCGCTGCCGTTGACACCAAATGGAAAGGTCGATCGGCGTGCCTTACCTACACCGGAACCTGTTAAGTTAGAATGGGCTGGAAGTTATGCCGCACCGCAAACACCAACTGAGGAAGTTTTAGTGAGAATTTGGCTAGAAATTTTGGGAATAAAACGAGCCGGTATTCGCGACAACTTCTTTGAATTGGGCGGCCATTCGCTGTTAGCAACTCAGCTTGTTTCTAGGGTGCGCGATGCTTGCGGGGTTGAATTGCCTTTGCGCTGCGTATTTGAAGCGCCGACAATTGCAGAATTATCTGAGATTGTTGATAGTTTGAAAGATAAAAATGCTCAAATTAAAGCTCCTGCTTTAGTGCCTGTTTCTCGCGAGCATCGCCGCGTGAAGCTATCATCGCTGAACAAAGAAAGTAAGAATTTTTATTAAATACTTAAAAATGTTTGAGATTAAAATATCTAAATATATTAACTACTTGGGAGATACAGAGTACATGGCTGATGTTGTTACATCGCCTGGGGCTGTTAATTCTCTCATTAAGTTACTCCAAAGTAACGAACGCGAAATTATTAGCGATACTTGTTTTTTTATTAGAGATTTTGTCCTGAGTTGTTCTAAAAATCATATTTGCCGACAATCTTGGGAAAGCCAGCTAAAGTCAGCTATTATCCCAGAACTCGAAAATTTGCTTTTTGCCGATAACCATTTCATCCGCAAAGACGCAGTTTATACACTAGGAAAAATATGCAGCTACGACAGCATACCAGTAATGCTTAATGCCTTTTATAAACTGCGCGATCGAGACCCCATTTTACTGCCGCGACTTATAGGAGAGTTATTTTGGCTAGGCATCAATAATCCCTGGGATGTAATTAACAGTATGGCAGTCAGCGATCGCTATATAACTCGGTGGGCTGTTGTGGATGTTTTGGGGAAATTTAGTTGCAACTCGCCAAATGATGAAGATTTTTTGAGGGCACACAGATTATGCGATCTACTTCGACGCGATGCACATAGTTTGGTGAGAGAAGAAGCAGAATATAATTATCAATTTTTAGAATTGCAGCGTCGCAAGCATCAAGAAAATATATCGAAGGCTGAGTACAGACAACAGAGTAAAGAATTAAAAAAAATCAGCATATTTTTGCATTTTAATAATATTGGCAATCAGTTTTGTAATTATATGTACGCTCGCAATTTACATACATATACCAGTGAAGAGTTAGAAAACTTCATAAACAATTTAAAAAATAGTTTGTAGATTATCTAAATCTTGGCATAATTATGAGTGAGAGAAGACCGCTAATGAGCAGCAACATAGAAAACCACTGCATCAAAACTGATGAGAAAAAACTAAATATGGAGCCAGAAACAGAAGTATTAGTCTTCCCCGCATCCTTTGCCCAGCAGCGGCTTTGGTTTCTCGATCGCCTCGCTCCTGGCAATCCTTTCTACAATGTCTCCACCGCACTCCGCTTAACAGGTTCCCTCAACTTAACCGCCTTAGAACAAGCATTCAACGAAATTGTCCGCCGCCATGAAATTTTACGCACAACTTTTGTAATGGTAGAAGGGCAATTGTCGCAAATCATTGCCTCAGAATTAACTGTATCTCTTCCCAAAGTTGACTTACAAAATTTACCGCTAACTCAGCAAGAAACTACTGTAAAGCAACGGGCAATTGCAGAATCGCAGCTACCATTCAATTTACAAAAAGGCCCGCTGTTGAGAGTAAAGCTGCTGCAATTGGGGACAGCAGAATATGTGCTTTTGCTAAATTTCCATCACATTGTTGCTGATGGTTGGTCGATTGCCGTGTTAATTAGTGAACTCACATCGCTCTACAAAGCTTTTGCAAAAAACCAGCTTTCTTCGCTGCCTGAACTCCCCCTTCAATACGCCGACTTTGCAGAATGGCAGCACCAATGGTTGCAAGGTGAAGTATTAGAAACTGAGCTAGCTTATTGGCGGCAAAATTTAAAAGGAATTGACCTCCTAAATTTGCCGATCGCGCACCCCAGGTCGCCCGTTCCCACCTACTGCGGCGCTCGACAATTTCTAACGCTGTCGTCGCTTTTGCGCGAGCAGCTAAACTCGTTAA
>NZ_JAQMUA010000031.1:0-21121 GCF_028330895.1 Kamptonema animale CS-326
CAGGTGGATATCGGTTCTTAGTTGAGATTTGAGGATAATTTCTGCTCAATCAAGAAAATCAGTCTCTACAATATATACTTGTTTCTATTGGTAGGGCGATCGCTTGTTTGCACCTTGCAGATTTTTCTGGAAAGTGGCATGGGAAACACGGGTTAGCGCGATCGAGTGCAAGTTCAGTATCAAAACAGCAAGCTCATAAATAATAGAGCCGCTGCTTGGACAAACCCTCCGCGATTAGCGATCGCTTCAGTTGGTGCGATCGCAGGAATTGGAATCAAAGCTTACCCGATAGTAGTTCTAGCAGCAACTATAGCTGAACTTGTATAAACAAACAGGCTCAACCCAACCACTAAGAGTCAATATTCAGGTTATCCGTTGGAATACTGCATAGAAAAGTATTTGTTGAGCCTGCTAATTCTGCTAAAACTGTGAGGGCGATCGTTCGTCTAATTGAATTTTTGTTCAATACCGATCGTGGTGTGGCTCTACTATACAAACGCTCCTCTTTATTGGAGAAGTTTTTTATATTTTGGTATAAATATATCGTTCAACATTGCTATTGCTACGACTCATTCCTGCTTTTTGTGCAAGCTTTCTATCTGCATAAGTTTGAGTTCTCATGCGGTTTTTGTTGCTAACAAGCACCCAAATTTAGCTAACAATTAAGCTGAGATTGCACAAGTTTACTCGCCCATTCTCATAAAAAACAGCGAAAAACAGCCAAAAACTCACGAAAACTCAGTCCTAAAAAGTTAAATTTGAGGTTTTTTACCGTTCCGGTACACTTAATATCAATTTAATAATTTAACAGCAAACTCTGCACTCCCAATTCAAGGAATTGTAGCAGAGACAAGCTACTAACTCTAGCATTTATAGCAAGCTGTACTTTCACAATTGAGCAAGCCGAACTAATTGAAAAGCTGTTAAGGTTGCCTAAAAAATAGCAGCCTCGTTATTAGCTATTCAGCTATGACATATTAATGTATCGGAACAATAGCGGTAGCGTTTTCTAGGAATAGTTGCAGTTCAGTTTGTTTGCGAGATTGAATGCAGTGCTACCGCACTTTTGTACAAAAAAAGCGAACTGGAAGAGTAATTTTTTTGCTGCCAGAATGCTAATAGCGTTACTTCGGCAAGCCAGTAAAATTTGTAGTCAAAGCAAATGCGGCGAAACTTGTTAAGCTAGGCAATGAGAAGGCAGTGACAATAGCTGCGCTCAACTGCTCAATGTTCCAGCGATCGCATTAAAGTCTGGAAAACCAAACGCCCCTTCCAGCAATGTGGGGAGTTACATGATGTCAAGCCTAAATCTGCCGTGAGGCGGTAGCCATCCTCTACATCGGGTCAGGCAAGCAGGCGCAACGACTCCTCCCAGAGGCGATCAGCGTTGTCCGGGTTGAGGGCGTAGGGGGCAACACCGCTTATATAGCCGTTGCCGTTTGCGACGATGGTGGCTTCGTTGCAGTCCTCGAAGTAGAGCCCACCGATGCCCTTCAGCAGCCCAGAGGTCGCCAGCAGCCCAGAGGTAGCCGCACCTTGCTCTGGTGTTTTCTGCCGCTCAGGTGGAGTTTTAAGACCGCCAGTGTAGCGCTGGAGGTTGGTGGCGATCGCACCGGGCATCAGGGCGTTGGCGGTGATGCCATCCCTGAACCAGCGTTTGGTGACACCGACAGCGAAAAGTACATTCGCGGTTTTGGACTGCCCGTATGCCAGCCACGGATCATAAGGACGGAACGCGAAGTGGATATCGTCGAATACAACTGGCGACATCAGATGCCCACTGGAACTGACAGACACAATACGTGCTTCCCCGTCGGCAGTCAGTGCGTCGTGGAGTCCTAGTGCCAAGGCGAAGTGTCCGAGATGGTTGGTGGCAAACTGCATATCCCAGCATAAGGGCGTGTGCTGTTCGGGCAATGCCATCACACCAGCGTTGTTGACGAGTATGTGCAGCGGATCGTCCCACGTGGCGACGAAGGCGGCGATCGATGCTTGATCGCTCAGGTCAAGCGGGGCGACGTGAATGTTCTGGTTGCCGGTAGTGGCGATGATATCAGCCGCCGTCTGCGCTCCAGCGTCGGTGTTACGTACAGCCAGCGTTACCTCAGCCCCGAGCCGAGCCAGTGCCCGCGCCGTCTCTACGCCGATGCCTGATGCCGCTCCGGTGACGATCGCTCGCTTACCAGAGAGAGCGATTCCCTCTACCACTTCGGCGGCAGTAGAATGTCGTCCAAATGGTGTCGTAATTCGTGCCATTACCTGATCCTCTACTAATGCTGAAGTTTCAAAAGAGAGCTTCTGTTGTCAAGTGCTACGCGATGCAAAGTTCATCAGTTACTTGGATTTGACCTTTAAGGAAGGAACGAAGTAAACGATTCAGCGATCGCATCTTTTCTTCAGTGATGGACTCGTCGAGGATAGCAGCCATCATACCGTAACGGTCAGCTTTAGTGAGGCGGTGAGTATCAGCCACAGCAAGCGATGATAAAGCAAAAACGCATTTCGATGCGCTGAATGCTTTAGGGGGCGAGGGAAAGTAGCGATCGCTCTCTCCTGGTAAGCTTTAGCTATTGGAAGCTTTGGTTATTCTGGATGCGATCGCCATTTACCAGGGTTAAACCTCTTGCAGCCATCGTCACCACCAGGATAATACCCGGTAAACCCTATAATGCTATTTTTAAGGGCGTGTTCATCCATTTTACTAACCTTCGCTGTTGCTCTTCTTGCCGATTCGTACAATTTTCTCGTTTGGGCAAGGTGATGCCTTCTAGCAAGAATTGCAGTGCAGGGAGCCGAGTTTGAATGAATGCAGTGCTACCGCACTTTTGTACAAAAAAGCGAAGTGCCTCAATATTTTTTTGCTGCCAGAATACTAATAGCGTTACTTCGGCAAGCCAGTGAAATTTGTAGTCAAAGGAAAAGCCGCAAAACTTGTTAAACTAGGCAATGAGAAGGCAGTGAAAAATGTGGGGGCGTTGCTACGGTTGTACTTGATTAAGGCTTATAAAGACAAGGCTTGATAGCTTTTATTCCTATAAAGTAAAAATATCCGTCGATTAGCGCAGACAATTCGATTAATTTTCAGTATTATTACCGATGTTTTTTAGCGTCTGATATGGTAATTACTCCGAAATATGCCAATTAGGCAACCATCCGACTTTTCCGACTTTATGATCCGACTTTTCCGACTTGCTTTATCCGGATTACGCAAACATACTATTGAATAGCATCCACCAAAAGACAGAGAACAATACCAGTCATGCTGTTGATGTGTTCTATCTAAAGATAGAGAGTACCACCAGTCAGGTTATCTATCTGCTCTACAGGCTGCGGGTAGCAGTGGTCTTAACCTAGTAAGCAGTTCTTGGAGAGAACTATCTTAAACCAGCAAATCAATCGGTTTGCTCAATGAGCTGACCTCTATCTAATTTTCTAAGCTAAGTTCCTAGCTGCAAAGCATACAAACTCCCCAAATTGCAGATAAATTTCTGTTAAAATTTATCGTCTTTTGAAGAATACATTGTTTCATTTATGAACCAGTTAATAGTGCCTGGAAAACTAGATTCTTTAAGTCAGATAGCTCAGTATGTCCTCGCGGCAGCAGCGGAAGCTGAGCTGGAAAAAAAAGCATCTTACGGGCTGCGCCTAGCAGTCGATGAAATTGCCACAAATATCATCCTTCACGGTTACGAAGAATCGGGCAGGGAAGGGAACTTGGAGTTGTGGGCAGAACTCAGCGATCGAAACTTGATAATTGTTATTGAGGATACAGCAGTCACCTACGATCCCATCGAGGAACCGCTACCTGATGATTTGGATAAACACCCGCACGAAAAACAAATGGGGGGGCTAGGAGTTTATTTGGCTATTCAAGGCGTAGATAAATTTTCTTACGAGCGGGTAGAAAATCGCAATCGCAATATATTTACGGTCGAGCGGAAAGGTAATAAATAGGAGAGGGCATCCAGGGGATTAAATCTCCCTAATTTCAAACTACAGAAGCCCTACGGCTTTTTGATTGAGCGACGTATAAAAACAGGAGTACAACTGTGGGTTCTTACGTTAAACAGACTAATCCAGACAATTTAGAGAGTTCTGTTTTGCCGTCAGCTAATTTAGAGTTAATTAGTCAAACAGGCCAAACTGACATTAATCTCAAAAACCCAAAAATACCCTTAAGATTTGGAAGAGCTTTAAAGTTTCCCTTCAGTGTGAAGTTAGGCTTAGCGCTTTCCTTGCTATCTGTTGGTGTTGCTACAACAAGTATTTTTTGGCTCCAATCAAGCATCCAGCGAAACCTGCTAAAAAACCAGGCTAAGCAATTAAAAGAACTTGGCATCCAGGAATCTTCATCTTTTTCTAGCAAAGATATAGCAGAAATTAAGAACCTAGCAGCTCAAATTAATTCACAGAGTCTAAAGCTATCCCAGCAGCAAATAAATTCTGGAAAAGAACAGGTTGAGTTTCCGGGGTTATCCAAAGAGGTGCAGGACAAGATTGCAGCTTCAAAAAGCTATAAAAATCTGGCTCGCAAGTTAGGAGAGATTACGAATCAAAGTCGGAGAGACGATTCGTCTGACGTTTACCTCAAGGCATCCTATCTAATCAGCCCAATCCCGGAGTTTCCCGATCTCACATTGGTGAAAATTCTGGCTAGCGATCAAGGGTATCGGTATGAAGGTAGTTCGCCAAAAAGTAGTAATGATTATGTTGGGTACTACTATTTCCCACATTCTCCATCTATCCGCGCAGCTTTCGACGGTCAGCCCCAAGTAGACACTGAGTATTATTATGAGTATAAGAACAAAAAAGAGGCCTACATTTCAACCGCCGTTCCCCTGAAAGATGATACGGGTAAAGTTGTTGCTGTCCTCAACTTAGATGTCGATGTTAGTAGCCTAGCCATAGAAGTTGATAGCCTGAAATGGACTAGCTTGAAAATTATTGGCAGTAGCTTATTCATTTCCTTGCTAGTAGCATCCCTGATCAGCAACTGGTTAGTGAAACCCATTCGCAAGCTGTATCAGGCATCAGAAAAGATTCGCAACCATAATTTTGATGTAGCTGTAGAAGTCAAGAGCAATGACGAGTTTCAACAACTGGCTGAGGCTTTCAATGCTATGGTTGCAGAGGTAAGTCGATACACTAACAACCTGGAATCTATCGTAGAAGTACGAACCGATCAACTGAACAAGGCTAAAAACGAATTAGAAACCGATATCGAAAAAGGGCAAAAGCTGCAAAGAAACTTTTTGCCAAATCCCATTTTAACCGTACCAAATTGGGAAATCTGTGCGACCTTTGAACCAGCCAAAAAAGTTGCCGGCGACTTTTATGATGTTTTTCCACTTCCTAATGGCAGTATAGGATTAGTGATTGCAGATGTTTGTGACAAAGGCGTTGGGGCAGCGATGTTTATGGGGCTATTTCGTAGCTTTATTAGGCTGTTTTCTGGAGGAACAAATTTTCAGTTCTGCGATCGAGAAGCAACGGATCGCACAGCCGGAATGGAATTAGAATTTGACTTATATCAAAGGCAAGCTCTCCAGGCAATTGAGATTACCAACAACTACATTAGTGAAGAACATGGTGAAACCGGTATGTTTGCCACAATGTTCTTCGGGGTACTCAATCCAGAAACAGGTTTATTAACCTATATTAACGGCGGGCATGAATCACCTTTAATTATCAATGCTTCTGGGATCAAGACTGCCCTCAAATCTACAGGCCCCGCCGTAGGAATGATGCCAAATATGAAGTTTAAAATTCAGCAGGTTCAGCTCGAACCGGGAGATATTCTATTTGGTTACACGGATGGTCTTACTGATGCCCGCAGCCCCAACAAGGAATTTTTCACAGAAAAGCGAGTGCTTTCACTCCTAAATCAGCCTTATTCCTCCGCATCCGAATTACTAGAACGTATGAAAACCGATGTGTTTACCCATATAGACTGTGCAGCGCAGTTTGATGACATTACCTTGCTAGCAGTGCGACGGAAAATCCCCGGCACATCCTAATTCAATTTTAGGTAACTGGGTTTTCAGTCCTACTGAAAGTATGAGTTCTTTATTCACCACTAAGGAGTTACCAATGACTCGAATCAACTACTATAAAGGCTTGACAGCCGACTATTCAAAACCTGGATTGGTTTCGGACGAACTTAAGCAAACAATGATTGAGTTAGCCGAGAAAATTGTGGCAATGAAGGAAGAAAAGTTGCCCGAAATTAGCTCAGATTATACTCTCGAACAAATCGAAAAAGAAAATCAGGAATGGTGGCCGACTCACTGCGAGGCATTAAGACAATGCCGGGGTGACATCTTAACAGGTGAATATCGCGAAGATTTGGTTTACTTATGCCAAGACGGCCCCTATCGCGGTTTAGACAAACAAAAAGAACGCGAGAAACACTGGTGGGCTTTAATTGCACAGCCAGGGGTGACAATGTGCTGGCCGATTGTGATGTTTTTTGGCGAACACACTTACTTTGAGTGGAAGTGTGTGGACGACGAAACTAACGAAACCCTTGCCAAAGGTAATGTCACTTGGGTGCGGCGCGGCCACCGAGGAGCCTGCTACCTCAAAACCGAACAATTGACTTTCTACCGAGATGTTTTTGCCCCTGATTCACTTTTAAAGCTAATCAAGGCCTAAATACTTCCTCTTGTCTGGTTAGGAGATGTAGGAATTCCGTCATGGGCTTCTATCTCAGAAGACAATCATCAACCTAAAACAGTTTACGAGCACAAGGATTTTGTAGGGTATGGCAACTGAAAGTAAAGGCAAAATTGGTGTTTTGATTGAAGAACATTTTGATCCTACCGAATATCGGGAATTCAATGAGTTTTTTCCGAAACATGGTTACGAAGTCGAGTATATTTCTCACTTGTGGGGAAATCAACAATTAACTTTCGGATCAAACCCAGAGAATGATAAAGTTGAATATCATGTGACTGTCACCACAGAAGTCAATGATATTAATCCGTCAGCCTACAAAGGCATTATTGCAATTGGGGCTTATGCTACCGATCGCCTGAGATATCAGGCGAAAGTCAAGAAAGGTCAAAAAAACCAAGCGCCGGCGGTAGAATTTCTCAGAAAATCCATGCACTCAGAAAGCCTAAAGCTCGGAACAATCTGTCACAGTTTGTGGCTGTTCTGCGCCGACTCAGACTTACTGAAAGGGCGGAAAGTGACCTGCGCTCACAACATCATCTGTGATGTAGAAAATGCCGGCGCAGAAGTTGTCTACGACGAAGAAAATGAAGTCACCGTTGACTTAGTAGTAGATGGAAATTTGATTACCGGCAAGCATCCAGGAGTAGTAGACCAATTCATGGAAGTTTTTGTGAAAGAGATCGAGAACAAGTAAAAAATACCGACAAGTAGGCAGAAAAATCTAATCAATTAGCAGAGGAAAGAGAATGGAACGGATGAATTTTTCATTCTCCGACATGATCGGAGGATATGTTACCCACTTCAACCGCAGCGACAAAAGCTTCGGCATCAAGACATCAGACGGTCGCGAATATACTGCGTACCTGACACCAACTACTTACGGTCGCATTACCCAAAACCTAGAAGAACCTTACCTAAATGCTACGGAACGGCTCGCAGAACTGCTGCACCCCGGCCAGCACGTCTTCGCTTACGGTGTCTTCTATCCTCACGGCGAAGGACACAAATTTGAAGCCAAATCTTTAGTTTTTGCTGGCGAAGAGTCCCAAAAATATCGCCACGAAGAACAGGACTGGTGGATTAAGCAAGTCCGCTCCATTGCTGACAGCTACCTGAAATGGCAATTTGGCTACCCCAAGCAGCCAATTGACTATAAGGAATATCGGACGATGCTGAATCTGTCCGGTAGCAAAAAGCAAGATGACTACTTGCAAGAAACTGACACCGTTTCCCGCTTGGTTTATGGGTTTGCTTCAGCTTTTTTAATGACAGGCGAAGACCGCTTTTTAGAAGCCGCTGAAAAAGGGACTGAATACCTACGCGATCACATGAGGTTTTACGACCCCGATGAAGACCTAATTTACTGGTATCACGGGGTACGGGTCAAAGGACAGCGGGAACAAAAACTGCTTACTTCTGAATTCAGCGACGACTACGATTGCATCCCCGCTTACGAGCAAATTTATGCTCTTGCCGGCCCGATTCAAACTTACCGAATCACAGGCGACCCGCGCATTCTTAAAGATGCCGAAATGACCGTTGATTTGTTTGACAAGTTCTTCATAGATAAAGAACAAGGCGGTTATTTCTCCCACGTTGATGCCCTCTCCCTTGATGCCCGCGCCGAGTCCCTAGGTCGCAACCGCGCTCGCAAAAATTGGAACTCAGTCGGCGACCACGCACCTGCGTATTTAATTAACCTTTATCTGGCAACAGGCGACCAGAAATACGCCGACTTTTTAGAGTACACTTTTGACACCATTGCCAAGTATTTCCCTGAGTACGAAACCAGCCCGTTTGTTCAGGAAAAGTTCAATGAAGATTGGACTCCTGACAAAATCTGGGGCTGGCAGCAAGACCGGGCTGTTGTCGGTCACAACCTGAAGATTTCATGGAATTTGATGCGAATGCAATCGCTTAAAGCCAAAGATAATTACAAAGAATTGGCTGAAAAGATTGCGAATCTCATGCCTGATGTGGGGAGCGATCGCCAGCGCGGAGGGTGGTACGATGTCGTCGAGCGTATCCGCGAACCAGGAGAGGAACAGCACAGCTTTGTCTGGCACGATCGCAAAGCTTGGTGGCAGCAAGAACAAGCAATTTTAGCTTACTTAATCCTCAGCGGTCTGACTCAAAACCCAGAATACTTGCGCCATGCTCGCGAAGCGGCGGCCTTCTACAGTGCCTTCTTCCTGGATCATGACGACGGTGCAGTTTACTTCAATACTTTAGCCAACGGACTGCCGTACTTGCTGGGAAATGAGCGATTCAAAGGCTCTCACTCCATGTCTGGCTATCACTCCACTGAACTGTGCTACCTATCTGCGGTTTACACCAACCTGCTGATTACTAAGCAGCCGATGGACTTCTACTTCAAGCCAATGCCGGGAGGATTTAAAGACAATATCCTGCGAGTTTCACCTGATATTTTGCCCCCCGGCAGTATCAAAATCGGTGCTTGTGAAATCGACGGAGAACCCTACAGCAACTTCGACGCAGATAACTTAACCGTTCAGTTGCCGGATACCAAAGAGCGAGTCAAAGTCAAAGTGCAGATTGTCCCGGTATAGTCAGCCGTTTTCAGGGCTGATACACTCCGCCAAAGAAACCGGGTTTTTCAGCAAATTTACGGACTGCAACGAAATATTGTCGCAAAAACCCCGGTTTCTGACCACCCTTTAGTCCAGGACTATCAGAACTTACGCACGACATCTATATCTGGTTTTTTGTAGGGGCAATCCCCCCACGCGCGGCGAAGCTATCGCGCAAGCGAATCGCCCCTATCCCTGGGTCTCTTGCGTAAGTCCAGGACTATCTCATTTATTTTCAAAGAGGTCAATGATGAATATTGCCATTAGTAAAACAGCAGAAATAACAGTAGTTAAGTTGGAGGGCGATATCGATGCTAGTACCGCCGTAGGTGTTCAAGAAAAGGTAGTTCCTCTGGCAGAACCAGGAGTTCAAATCCTCTTAGATATGACAGAAGTCCCCTATATGTCTAGTGCAGGCTTACGGATGCTGCTGTCACTTTATCGGCAGGTATCGGCTAAAGAAGGCAAACTTGTATTGGTGGGGGTTGCTGAGGAAATTAAAGACACAATGGAAGTAACTGGATTTCTCAGCTTTTTTACTACCTGCGACACGTTGGATTCAGGAATAGCCGCGCTGAAGTAAGCCTGAAAGTCAATTAAATCACATCAAAGTTTGGTTTTTTACAAGGTGCGATCACTGTTCAGGATTTTAAATTAGTAGGACAGGTCATGGAACGAATAGACATTCACCCCACTCACAAACATGGTGACTTTAAATTGCGTGTAGGTCGCCCGATGCCTTTCGGAGCAAGTTTAGTACCCGGAGGAGTTAATTTCTCAGTATTTTCCAGCTATGCGACATCCTGCACGCTAGTGCTATTTAAAAGACACGCTAAAGAACCCTTCGCGGAAATTCCCTTTCCCGATGAGTTCCGAATTGGCAATGTCTTTAGCATGACTGTATTCGACATCGATTACGAAAACATCGAATACGGCTACCGCATGGACGGGCCTTTCAACCCCCAAGCAGGTCATTATTTTGACAAAACCAAAATTCTCCTAGATCCCTATGCCAAAATTATTGGCGGCCGAGATATTTGGGGAGTGACACCGGATTGGAATGATATTTATCAACACCGATCGCGGATTAGTTTTGACGACTTTGATTGGGAAAATGACAGACCTCTGGAAATTCCACCGGAGGATCAAGTTATCTATGAAATGCACGTCCGCAGTTTTACCCGCCATCCCTCCTCCGGCGTGAAACATCCGGGAACTTTTGCAGCTATCCGCGAAAAAATTTCCTACTTTAAAGAGTTGGGCGTTAATGCGATCGAACTCATGCCAATTTATGAGTTTGACGAATTTGAACATTCTCACCCCAGCCCGATCACGGGGGAATTGCTGGTCAATTATTGGGGATACAGTACCGTTGGTTTCTTTGCGCCCAAGGCTGGCTATGCCGCAACTGGTAAACTAGGAATGCAGGTGGATGAGGTCAAAGCACTCGTCAAAGAACTGCACAAAAATGGCCTAGAAGTCATTTTGGATGTCGTCTTTAACCACACAGCAGAAGGAGACCAACGCGGCCCGACAATCTCATTCCGGGGGCTGGATAACAAAACATACTATATGTTAACCCCAGAAGGTTATTACTTTAACTTCAGCGGTTGCGGCAATACGCTCAATTGTAATAACCCGATCGTCCGCAATATTGTGTTGGATTGCTTGCGCTACTGGGCGAGTGAATATCACATTGATGGCTTCCGATTTGACTTAGCAGCTATTTTAGGTCGCGATGCTTGGGGCTTTCCCCTATCTAATCCGCCATTGCTGGAAACACTGGCATTTGACCCAATTCTAGCGAAGTGCAAACTGATTGCTGAAGCTTGGGATGCGGGTGGTTTGTATCAGGTTGGTTCGTTCCCCGCTTACGGACGTTGGGCGGAGTGGAATGGCAAATACCGCGACAGTATTCGCAAGTTTTTGAAAGGAGATGGCACTGTCGGGGATGCGGCACAGTGTTTGCAAGGTTCGCCGAATCTCTACGCTCAACAAGGGCGCGGCCCAGCTACTTCAATTAATTTCATTACGGCCCACGATGGTTTTACTCTGGCTGATTTAGTGTCTTATAACGAGAAACACAATGAAGCTAACGGGGAAAATAATAACGACGGTGGCAATGATAATGACAGTTGGAATTGCGGCGCGGAAGGGTGGACGGACGATTCGGGTATTAATGCTTTGCGATCGCGCCAAATGCGAAATGCGATCGCGATGCTCATGGTTAGCCAAGGCGTGCCCATGCTGCTAATGGGCGATGAACTCGGCCGCAGTCAAAATGGCAACAACAATACCTACTGCCACGACAACAAACTTAATTGGCTGGATTGGGATTTATTAAAAACCAACGCCAGTCTATTTCGCTTCGTCAAAAACAGCATTGCCTTCCGCAACGCTCACCCGGTACTGAGAAATAAATATCACTTCCAGAACCGGGATTATGTGGGCAGTGGCTATGCAGATATCACTTGGCATGGCACCCAAGCCTGGAACGCAGATTGGTCTCCTAGTTGTCGCACCATCGCCTTCCTGCTTTGCGGCAAACACGCGAAAGCAGGAAGTGTTGAAGATAACTACATTTATGTCGCGATCAATATGCACTGGGAGGCGCAATGGTTTGAAATTCCCGGTTTGCCGGAACAGTTGCGATGGCACATTTCTGTGAATACCGGCTGCACGTCTCCAGATGATATTTGGGAACCGGGAACGGAACCCAAATTAGAAAACCAGCACGGTATTCTTTTGGGCAATCGCTCGATCGTCATCTTAGTCGGCAAGTAATCTCATCATCAACTTAATCCCACTCACAAACATCTTCAAAAGGACACAAAATTATGGCTTTCAGTGCAACCCTAGAATCATCAGGTCATGCTGCAAAAATTACACTGACTGGCGAATTAGACGCAAGTTCTGCACAGATATTCAAAGAAGAAATTGAGAAAGCAGCAATCGCCAAGCCAAAGCATTTAGTGCTGATGATGCAAAAGTTAGACTATATGGCGAGTGCGGGTCTGCGAGTCCTGATCTTCGCCAAACAAAAAATGGGAGTTGATGTCGATATTTACGTCGTTGGCGCTCAGGAATTGATAATTGATACTTTGGAAAAAACCGGATTTATACAAGGTGTCATTGCCGTTGACGATTACGATTCTATCGGACTCGAAAGCGCCTAATAGCCTTAGTATAGCAATCCTAAATGAGATGTGAACACCTTTATATATATGGGTAGTGTTCATAACTTATTTAGGATTGCTATAGATAAAACTGTAGATTTTAGCAGGACAAGCTGCCTGATAACATCTAAAGCCTCTGTCAGAGGCATCTCTGGTGGGTTGTACCCAATAGGTGTCAACTTAACGTCAAACTTAGTCACAGATTGCTGTTTAACCATTAGATGTTGACACCAATGGCTTGTACCAGCTCACTACTCAACTTACTAGATCCGCCACCATCAAATACAGAGGCAAGAAATGCTAAAAGCATATTTTTTCAAAAGATTTCGAGGAATCAGTAAGGTTCTTCTGCTCTTTTTTGCCGCTTTTGTTTGCACAACAATATTCAGCACTTCTGGCTTGGCTCAGGTTCCATCAAACAGGCAACAAAATAGTAATGTCACTCTGCCATTAGTTGTAGCCAATCGATTTGAAGTCAAACCCGAACAGCGGGAGCTATTTCTGAAGTTAGCAACTGCTGCTCTCGCTCCTACGCGAGCTGAATCAGGTTGTATCAGCTACGGATTTTACGAGCAGCCAACCGCAAAAAACTCTTTCATCTACTACGAAGAGTGGAAAGATGGCACAGCTTTAAGGGAGCATTTAAAGCAGCCTTACGTTCAGCCGCTGCTGGCCAAGTTTTCAGAAATTCTCAAGGGTTCTCTGATTGTTAGAGTTTATACCACTAACAGTGTTGCTCAGGAGTTGCCTAAATAAATAGTTGACAGTTGATAGTTGACCGTTGATTCTACCAATTCTGAAAATTGGCGTAAATCCTAGATTACTTAGAAATGCCTGCGTAGTAAAGTTTAGTTAGGAAGGTAAAGCCTCATGGAAAATTACAAAAATGCAGTTTTGGATGATTTAGAGCTGCAAGAAGGACTGAAGGGAATCAATCCCAAATTTGGTGATTTTGTGACCAGAGTGGCTGGAGAAGCCTGGGGATTACCACACATCGATCAAAAAACAAAAGCTCTGATTACTATTGCTGTAGATGTAGTGAATCAGGATCAAGTTGGCCCTGGGAACCCCTTTGGAGCTCACGTCTCTATGGCTCTCAAGCAGGGAGCTACTTATGAGGAGATTGAAGAATTACTGCTGTTTATGTGCGTTTATGCTGGCTTCAATAAAGTAGCTGGTTGTTTTGGGGTGTTGAATGAGATAGTCGCTCAGATGTGATCGGCACAGTAGTGAAACATGAGTTCGACGATCTTCTCGCCTTGTGAAATTATTCGAGCCCCTCCAACTCACGTTCTAAAACTTCCTGCATTCAGCAATATTAGAACAGACGTAAACTTTTTTGGCAATTAAGCAATCATGTTAGAAATCGAACAAAATGATACCCGCACAGCTAGCCACCTTGGTCACGACCACACTGAGGAAGATACTCAGGACACCAGTACCACTACGGCTCAATTACCCACAGGATTTACCTGGCCTAGTTTCTCGAAAGAGGACAGATATAACCCCAACGCACCCTACAATGGAGCTCCTCAATTCCAATGGTCTAAAAACATTGGATTGCCCATTCCCAAAAACTTCTCTTTCGACAATGTTTTAAAGGAACCTAATGGCGATCCTAACGGGGAAAATTTATCATTTTATACGGGATTGCAACAGGAAACTAGCCCTGGATCAAATCAGTGGGACTCTTTTCCTGCTGGCGAAGCGCAACAATTTTTAATTAGCAGTGTCAGCAAAGCGGCAGTACAAGCATTAAACTCCCAAACTCAAGAGGGGAAGCCCGTTAATTTAAACACTATTCCCACTTCAACTAACCCTCGGCCATATACGATGGCTCTAACTGTCACCCCTTATAATGCTGGTCCGATTCCTCACATTCACTGGGCTGAAGATGAATGGTTCATTGTATTGCAAGGGGAAATGGATGCTTGGTTGCCCGTTGCTAATAAAGCTCCCTATCAAATTGGAGAAATTCCCGGGCAAAATGGTGTTCCTAAAATTGATGACTACTACTACGTACACCTAACCTCGGGGCAAATTGGCTTCTTACCTGCTGGATACACTCATAACTACAGAAATGCAAGCCCTACTAAAGAACCTCTAACCTTTTTAACAATTTGGTCTAGAAAGGATCAAACGGCGACACCGGGAGGTATTGAGGAATTTTTTGCCAAACAAGGGATTGGTGTCTTTGCTGATACCGCCAATGATGCTGCTGGGATTGGCTCGCTTTATAATAAAAATCCTGGTTCGCCAGAGTTTCTTGCTAACCAGCAAAGATTCAGAGATTATTTCAAGCAATTCCCCGATTACTATGTGGCGCTGAGTCAGAATTTCGGCAGTTATTTAACAGGTGGAGGTAATTGGAACCCATCGATTCCTGAAGATACTCAAATTATCCCCAGTCCACCCCCAAATCCACCTTTCTTACCGCCAGGCCCCAATTCTCCCAGCACATCAGTTAATTTTAATATTCCTCTCGATCCAGCGCTGATAGAGCGATTTAGTATTTCTGCGGGAGGCGCAAATTCTCAGCAATTGCTAAGTTTAGTCAGCAATTATGAGAAAAATACTAGACTACAGAATGGCAACTCTTCCAGTGATTTTTACCGAGATCAGAAGAATCCTCAAAATTTCCTCTTGATTGAGAGATGGAACAAGTATTCAGACTTGGATAAGTATAGGCAATCTGATAGCTATAAGCAATTTGTAGACCAACTTAAGTCAATTGGAGCTGTAGTTAATACTCCAACAATTGATACAGTAGAAACGGACAGTAAAGTTGATAGTCCGAAAGTTTTGGTTGGCAAGTTTAAAGCTAAAAGCGGGACTCGCGACCAAATAATATCGCTTGCAAACGAGCTGACGCAAAAAACTAAAGAAACGGAAAAGTCGAATAATGTTGCTTTTGAGTTTTATGAAGATACCGTGCAGCCCAACCAATATTTTTTCTATGAAAAATATGTAAATGGAGCTGCATTAGATGCTCACTTAGGGGCGCAGTACACCGAAGAGTTTTTTAGAAAATTTTCGCCGCTTTTGGAAGGTAAGGGACTCTCCGATACCAGCGTCGCTCAGGTGAAAATTGAGTCGGTTCGTACATCGTCGGCTAGCGATCCGCTAACTGGTGTATACCAGGGTCAGAAAGACGGTGTAGATATTCTCACCAATCTGTTTAAAGATACACCTGAGCTATCTGTCTCTTTAAATGCCAGTAATGGGATTGTAAGTGTCAATAACAAATCCAATACGCCCGGTGTAGGGATTAATCTTTTGTTCGCGGCTGGAAAACCGAGCAATCAACCTGTTGAATATGGCGTCTTTGCTGTCGATGATGCTAATAATCGCGTGAATGGCCTTCTGCCAACCGATAGCGGATACTTAAAAGCAGTGCAGAAACGAGCGATGGTTTTATTTAATACCACTGCTAATAGTTCTACCAGTGCTGCTAATAACTCCCGCAATATTCCAGTGGAAACCACGCAGAAATTAGCTATCTATCAAGTTGCTGGTGGGTCGATTTTTGACGCTAATCCTGCTGCTAAGTTCTCATTCCAAGACCCTCAATTTTCCGTACAGCCAAGTGGAGATGCTCTGTCTTTTAGATTTTCTGATAATTCGGGAGGGACGATCGCATTAAATGGGCCTGTAGAGAGCTTTCAGGATATAATTGGCGATCGCCAGACTAAGGGTCGCAATGTTCTGGATACTTCAACAATTGTCGATCGCCAGATCGAGGCAGATATCGACATAACTAAAAGTCCCCAGCCTACAGGTTTTACATATCGGATTGGACTTTACGAAGTCCTCAACAAGAAAGGTGATGTTAAAGATCTGTTAACAGGTGAAATTGTGACGGCAGAAAACCCTAATTACGCGAATGTTGTTCTGTCTAAGTTAAAGAAAATTGAGCTGGATACGAGTCCTTTAAATCAAGGTCAACTGAATAATTCTGGAAGCTATCTGTTGGATAGCGGGAAGTTGTACGCGCCGTATATGACAACTTTCGATTCGCAACAGCGATCGTCAGCGACTTACTTTGCTTACAAAGAAGCTAATCCCGATCACTCAAGCCATATTATTTCGCTAGGAGCTAATCGTTTTGGCCTGGAAGATTCCCCTAGTGGTGTTGTTAAGGGTGACTTTAACGATATCACAATTAGTATGAACTTTAATTTTGCTGACCCACCTTTTGCTCTATAGCCGAAACTCCTAAATTCTATCAAACAGCCTGAGACAGGCAAGATGCCTATCCTACGCTTAGGCGTTTGAGTAGCAATCGATACTGTTGGCGAAATATTTCTTAACATTAGAGCGATCGCCAAGAGGTATCTGTTTGGTCATAAATAAGTTATGCGTTCTATAGAACCCATTTGACATCTTCTGTCGATCGTCTCACAGCAAGCGATCATCTCACAGCAAGCGGTTGATTCTTTGGTGGTATAAATACAGCCGGAACCGCTGTATTATCAACTCAGGCAGCGATCGCTCTCACTAACACCAAACTCTACACCCAAGTGCGAATCAGCGAAAATCACCTCCAGAAATTCCTAGATGTCATCCCAATTGGTATCTCGGTACATGATGCCACAGGACAAATCACCTACGCCAATCAAGTAGCAAAGCAGTTACTTAACATTCAAGATTTACCAGCAGCTACGAGGGAGGAAATATCGAAAGCTTACCACGTTTATCGGGCAGACAGCGATCGATTGTATCCAGTGGAAGAACTCCCTTTAGTGCGAAGTCTGGGTGGCTTCCCAGCTTGGGCGGATGACTTAGAATTGCATCAAGGATCGAGGCTTGTTTCTTTAGAAGTAACCACTACACCGATCTACAATGATCGTGGAACTGTAGAATACGCGATCGCTTCTTTTCAAGATATCACCCTACGCAAACAAGCCCAAAAAGCACTCGTGGAAAGCGAACAACGTTACGCCGCATTAGCCAAAGCTGCACCTGTAGGAATTTTTCGCAACGACCTCCAGGGTAATTGTTTATACGCGAACGATCGCGGTTTTGAGATGATTGGAGTCCCGGAAGCTGAAGCGATGGGGACAGGATGGACGAAAACTTTACATCCCGACGATCGCGATCGCATTATCGCTGCTTGGTTAAATTTTACAAAACAAGGCGTTCCCTTTCACTGCGAGTACCGATTTCTGCGACCTGATGGTACTATTATCTGGGTATTTGGACAAGCAGTTCCAGAAAAAGATGCCTCTGGCAATGTCATTGGTTACGTCGGAACTATTACCGACATTAGCGAACGCAAACAGGCAGAAGAAATCTTAGCAAATTATCACAAAACCCTAGAAATTCAGATAGCCCAACGCACAGCCGAATTGCGACAAACCAATCTCAAACTAGAGGCAGAAATCGCCTCTCGCCAGCAGATAGAACTCGCACTGAGGAAAAGTGAAGAAAAATCAACCACTATTTTGAATAACGTTGGTGCTTGTATTTATATCAAAGATTTGAATGGCATCTATATCTACGCCAATTCTTGCATGGCGGAATTATTTGGACTTTCACCAGAGGAGATGCTTGGCAAAGATGATTTCCAATTTTTCTCAGAAGAAATGGCTTCTTCTATCCGAGAAAGCGATAGACAAGTGATGGAAAGCGGTACGGGATTACATACTGATCAATCTGGTTTTGTCAAGCATTCCGGCGAAATTCACTACTATTTTTCTGTCAGAGTTCCCCTCAAAAATCCTGATGGCAGTATCATAGGCGTTTGCGGGATTTCCACAGACATTACTTCTCTCAAAAAAGCAGAAGCAGCGCTGCGGCAGAGCGAAGCACGCTATCTTGGTATTATTGAAGACCAAACAGAACTAATCGTCCGGTATCTTCCTAACGGCACTTTGACCTTTGTCAACGAAGCTTACTGCCGATTTTTGGGAGTGAAACGTGAAGAAATTATCGGAAATCATTATTCACCTATTATATTTGAAGAAGACCGGGAATACGTGCAAAAAGAAGTCAATTCTATTAACGAACAAAATCCTATTGTCACAATTGAAAATCGGGTAATTGTAGGAGGAGAATTGCGTTGGATGCAATGGATTAACCGGGGGATATTTGACAATAACGGACAAATTGTAAAATATCAGGCGGTGGGGCGAGATATCAGCGCTCACAAACGAGTTGAAGAAACTTTAAAAGCCAGCGAACATTTTTTGCAAAAGGTTACTCATGCAGTCCCGCAGGTTTTATATTTATTCGACATATCACAAGGTACAACCATCTATCTTAACCGACAGTGTGATGCCGTTTTAGGCTACTCGCCAGAAGAAATTTATCAAGCTTCTCCAGAGTGGCTAATTAATTGCCTTCATCCCAATGACCGACATCTCTACTACAATATAAATTCTCGCTTTACAAAGCTAACTGACAATGAAGTTCTTGCCACCGAATATCGATTTCGACATAAAAATGGTGAGTGGCGTTGGATGAATGCGCGAGAAGTCGTCTTCGCCAGAGATGCTAACGGAGTACCTAAACAAATTTTAGGGGCAGTGCAGGATATTAGCGAACGCAAAATGACAGAAGTTCTCCTCGCCCAAGCTAAAGAAACTGCTGTTGCTGCGAATAAAGCCAAAAGCGTATTTCTTGCTAATATGAGTCACGAACTGCGGACCCCCCTTAACGTCATCCTGGGATTTTCCCGATTGATGAGAAATGATACCAATTTCTCAGAAGAACAACAAGAAAATCTCGACATTATTTGTCGCAGTGGAGAACATTTGCTTTCTTTGATCAATCAAGTGCTGGAACTCTCTAAAATTGAAGCCGGAAGACAAACACTGAATGAAAGTAACTTCGACCTCTACTACTTGCTAGCTTTGCTAGAAGATATATTTTCTTTGAAAGCCAAAGATAAAGGTTTGCTGTTAACTTTTGAGCGCGAACCAAACGTTCCCCAATATATCCGCACTGATGAAGCGAAATTAAGACAAGTCCTAATTAACCTGCTGAATAATGCGATTAAATTTACCAAGGCGGGAAGTGTATCGCTGAAAGTGGCAATGGAGAATAGAAAATTGGGCATGAATAATCAGAGTCAGTTAATTCCAGAAAATAGCAGCATCTTACTCGTTTCTAATCCCCGGATAATATTTGAAGTTTCAGATACGGGATTTGGGATTGCCCCTGAAGAATTTGATAAACTATTCAAACCTTTCTTACAAACAGCATCAAGTGAACAAGTGCAGGAAGGAACGGGGTTAGGATTGACGATTAGCTGTCAATTCATTCACTTAATGGGAGGTGAAATAACTGTCAGCAGTCATGGTCAAGTTTTCACTCCCAGTGAAAAGAAGTTAAATGTCACATCTTTTAATGAATCCCAGAAAGGTACAACCTTTAAAATTAACATTCCCGTGGGTATCTGCAATGAAAACGAGATTGAGAAGCCACCTCAAAATCGTCGTGTTATTGGTTTAGCGCCCCATCAACCGTCATATCGAATACTGATTGTAGACGATAACGATTACAATCGAAAACTGTTAGTAAAAATCCTGACAAACATTGGTTTTGAAATAAGAGAAGCCAGTAACGGTGCAGAAGCAATTGAAATTTGGCAATCTTGGGAACCGCATCTGATTTGGATGGATATGCGAATGCCAGTTATGGATGGTTATGAAGCAACTAAACGAATTAAAGCTACTACTAAAGGGCAAGCTACGGCTGTGATTGCGATTACCGCTAGCGCTTGGGAAGAAGAAAAGACGGTGATCTTATCGGCTGGATGCGATGACTTTGTACGGAAACCTTTTCAAGAACAAACTATTTTCGATCTCATGGCCAAATATTTAGGAATCAGTTATATTTATGAATTGCCAGAGTTAGATTCTCGTCCCGACAATGTGGCTGAAGAACCTTTAAATTTAACCAGCATTCTAGCAATAATGTCAAAAAAATGGATTATAAAATTGCATGAAGCTGCTTTTGATGCCGACTCGGAATTAGTATCTAAATTGCTAGAAAAAATCCCTTCATCCTACGTACTGGAGCTTCAGATTCTTAGGGCTTGGGTTAAGAAGTTTCAATTTGAAAAGATTTTGGATTTAACAGAACTGTTTTTGCAGAAATAACCAATAATTAATTAGGGCTTGCTGAATCAGTACCCGGAGGTGATGCAGTCTGGGTTATGCGATCGCGGAGCGAGAGTATGGTGCAAGAAAAACAGGTAAAATAAGTCAAAAGCCTTGCATCACCATCCCTCACCATGTACAGAAAAGCTGAGTCTGTTCCCAGGGAACCCTTCGACTTTGAACTCCCCTTTGAAGGAAGGTTGTCAAAAGACAACCGTTGGGTAAAAATGGCCGAACTAATCCCTTGGTTAGAATTTGAATCAGATTATGCTGAAAATTTTCCGACCGAAATGGGCGCACCCGCCAAATCATTTCGGATGGCATTAGGGGCATTAATCATTAAAGAAAAACTGGGAATAAGCGATATAGAAACAGTAGAACAGATCCGAGAAAACCCATACCTGCAATACTTTATCGGTCAATCAACATACAGTAATAATCCTCCATTTGACCCATCACTATTAGTCCACTTTCGGCAGCGAATCAGTGCAAACTTAATCAAGAAAGTGAACGAACGAATGGTGGAAAAAATGTGCGAAACCACCCCAAAACCGCGCGAAAAAAAAAAGGA